>CAIQMJ010000881.1 GCA_903872875.1 uncultured Variovorax sp. | reverse complement strand
GGCTTCCGCGTGGCCGGGAAGATCACACGGCGCCAGGCCGAACTGGGCCAGCATGTGCAGGCCGGGCAGGTGCTGGCGCAGATCGATCCGCAGGACTATCGGCTGGCCGCCGACGCCGCCCGCGCGCAGCAGGCCTCGGCGCAGACCAACCGCGATCTCGCCGCCGCCGACCTGAAGCGCTATCGCGAATTGCGCGACCAGAACTTCATCAGCGGCGCCGAGCTGGAGCGCCGCGAAAGCACCTTCAAGGCTGCGCAGGCGCAGTTCGAGCAGGCGCAGGCGCAACTGGCATCGCAGGGCAACCAGACCAGCTACACCACGCTGATGGCGGACGCGCCCGGCGTCATCACGGCAATCGAGGCCGAACCGGGCCAGTTCGTATCGGCCGGTACGCCGGTCGTGCGGATCGCGCAGGATGGCGCGCGCGACGTCGTGTTCGCCGTGCCCGAGGACCGTGCCGCGTTGATCACCGCCGGTTCGCCCGTCACCGTGCGCGGCTGGTCGGGCGGGGCCGAACTCGAGGGCAAGGTGCGCGAGGTCGCGGCCAGCGCCGATGCGGTGACGCGCACCTTCACGGTCAAGGTCACGATCGACGCCGCCACCGCGCCGCCGCTCGGCTCCACGGTCTATGCGCGGCCGCAGGCGCTTTCGCGCAATGGCGCGCCGGTGCTCAAGCTGCCGACGAGCGCGTTGCGCCAGGAAGGCCAGGGGAGTGCGGTCTGGGTGCTCGACAAGGCGACCATGACCGTGCGGTCGCAGCCGGTGCAGGTCGCGACGGCAGACGGCAACGACGCGGTGATCGCGAGCGGCATCGCGCCCGGCATGCTGGTGGTGACGGCGGGTGTGCATGTGCTGTCGCCGGGCCAGAAGGTGACGATCTACCAGGACCGCAATGCACCGCCGGCATCTGCCACGCCGGCCGCCACCGCTGCGCCAGCGACCCCGGCGGCTTCTGCCGCCAGCCGCTGAGGGGGCGCCGATGACGACCCCGAAAGAAGCGACCGGCAAGGCCGGCTTCAACCTGTCCAAGTGGGCGCTCGACCACGCGGCGCTCACGCGCTACCTGATGCTGGTGCTCATGGTGCTGGGCTTCGCGGCCTACTTCCAGCTGGGCCAGGATGAGGACCCGCCCTTCACCTTCCGTGTGATGGTGGTGCGGACCTACTGGCCCGGAGCGACTGCCCAGCAGGTGGCCGAGCAGGTCACCGACAAGCTCGAACGCACGCTGCAGGAGGCGCCGTACGCCTACCGGATCCGCAGCTACTCGAAGCCCGGCGAGTCGCAGATCATCTTCGAGATCAAGGACTCGTCGAAGGCCTCTGAAGTCCCGAATGTCTGGTACACGGTGCGCAAGAAGATCGGCGACATGCGCAACACGCTGCCGGGCGGCATCCAGGGCCCGTTCTTCAACGACGAGTTCGGCGACGTCTATGGCGTGATCTATGCGCTCGAGAGCCAAGGCTTCAGCCAGGCCGAGCTCAAGACCTTCGCGGACGACGTGCGGCAGCGCCTGCTGCGTGTCAAGGACGTGGCCAAGGTCGAGCAGTTCGGCGTGCAGGACGAGAAGGTCTACATCGAGGTGTCGCAGAAGCGCGTGGCGCAACTGGGCCTCGACTTCAACGCAGTGCTGCAGCAGATCGGCGCGCAGAACGCGATCGAGAGCGCAGGCACGATCCAGTCGCCGCTCGACGTGGTGCAGGTGCGCGTCGCCGGCCAGTTCACCAACGTCGACCAACTGCGCGAAATGCCGATCCGCGGCAGTTCGGGCAACCAGCTGCGATTGGGCGACATCGCCGAGATCCACCGCGGCTACATCGATCCACCGTCTGTCAAGGTGCATTTCCAGGGCCGGGAGGTGGTGGCGCTCGGCATATCGATGGCCAAGGGCGGAGACATCATCGCGCTCGGCAAGGCCCTCAAGCAAGCGACGGCCGAGATCGACGGGCAGCTGCCTGCAGGCGTGAAGCTCGCGCAGGTGCAGGACCAGCCGGTGTCCGTCGCGACATCGGTGAATGAGTTCGTCCATGTGCTGATCGAGGCGGTGGCGATCGTGCTGGCGGTGAGCTTCATCGCGCTCGGGCTGCACAAGGGCGGCCGGTTGGGCTGGCACATCGACATCCGCCCGGGTCTGGTGGTGGCGATCACGATCCCGCTGGTGCTGGCCGTGACCTTCCTGGCGATGAACTACTTCGGGATCGGGCTGCACAAGGTGTCGCTCGGCTCGCTGATCATCGCGCTCGGCCTGCTGGTCGACGACGCGATCATCGCGGTCGAGATGATGGTGCGCAAGATGGAGGAGGGCTACGACAAGGTCAGCGCCGCGACCTATGCCTACGACGTCACGGCCAAGCCGATGCTGACCGGCACGCTGATCACGGCCGCCGGCTTTCTGCCGATCGGCATCGCGAAGTCGGTGACCGGCGAGTACACCTTCGCGATCTTCGCAGTGACGGGGATTGCGCTGCTGCTGAGCTGGGTCGTTTCGGTCTATTTCGTGCCGTATCTCGGTACGCTGCTCCTGAAAGTGAAGGCGCACGACCCGGATGCGCCGCCGCACGAACTCTTCGACTCGGCCTTCTACAACGGCTTCCGCCGCGTGGTGAACTGGTGTGTGCGCTTCCGCTGGCTGACCATCGGCGCCACCATCGCGATCTTCGCGCTCGGAATCGTCGGCATGGGCAAGGTGCAGCAGCAGTTCTTCCCCGATTCGAGCCGCCCGGAAATCCTGGTCGAGCTGTGGCTGCCTGAAGGCACGTCCTTCGCAGCCAACGAAGAGATCAGCAAGCGCGTCGAGCAGCGCTTCATGAAGGAAGCAGGCGTGGATTCGGTCACCAGCTGGATCGGCTCCGGCGTGCCGCGCTTCTATCTGCCGCTCGATCAGGTGTTCCCGCAGAGCAACGTGTCTCAGATGATCGTGCTCGCGAAGGATCTGCACCAGCGGGAGCTGCTGCGGATGCGCTTTCCGGCCATCCTTGCGCAGGAGTTCCCGGAAATGCGTGGCCGCGTGAAGCTGCTGCCGAACGGTCCGCCGGTCGCATATCCGGTGCAGTTCCGCGTGATCGGAGCCGATCCGGCGCGACTGCGCCAGCGTGCGGACGAGATCAAGGCCGTGATGCGCGACAACGCCAACATGCGCGGCGTGAACGACAACTGGAACGAGTCGGTCAAGGTGATCCGCCTGGAAGTCGACCAGGCCAAGGCGCGCGCCCTCGGCGTGACCAGCCAGGCGATCGCGCAGGCATCGAAGACGATGTTCAGCGGAACGACCGTCGGCCAATATCGCGAGAACGACCGGCTGATCGACATCGTGCTGCGCCAGTCGCCCGATGAACGGACGGCGATCTCCGATCTCGGCAATGCCTATCTGCAGACCAGCTCGGGCCGGTCGATCCCGCTGTCGCAGATCGCCAAGCCGGTGTTCACCTGGGAGCCAGGCGTGATGTGGCGGCAGAACCGCGAATACACGATCACCGTGCAGGGTGACATCGTCGAGGGCCTGCAAGGTGCGACGGTGACCCAGGAGCTGGAGCCCAAGCTGCGTGCGATCGAGGCGAAATGGCATGCCGATGGCCAGGGCGCCTATCGGATCGAAGTCGCGGGCGCGGTCGAGGAGAGCAGCAAGGGTTCGGACTCGATCGTGGCCGGTGTGCCGATCATGCTGTTCGTGGTGTTCACGCTGCTCATGCTGCAGTTGCACAGCTTCAGTCGCGCGCTGCTGGTGTTCATCACCGGTCCACTGGGTATTGCGGGCGTCGCCGCGGCGTTGCTGATCCTCGACCGGCCCTTCGGTTTCGTCGCGCTGCTCGGTGTGATCGCCTTGATGGGGATGATCCAGCGCAACTCCGTGATCCTGATCGACCAGATCGAGACCGACCGCGCGGCCGGCGTGCCGGCCTGGGACGCGATCGTCGAGTCGGCCGTGCGCCGGCTGCGGCCGATCGTGCTGACTGCGGCTGCGGCGGTCCTCGCGATGATTCCGTTGTCGCGCAGCGTCTTCTGGGGCCCTATGGCCGTCGCCATCATGGGCGGCCTGATCGTGGCCACGGTGCTGACGCTGCTGGCACTGCCTGCGATGTATGCCGCAGCTTTCCGTGTCAAGCGTGACGAGAAGGCGGCCTAGACTGCGCTAAAATGCCCGGTTGCCGATTTCAAGCGGGTGGTCTGTATTCAGGGGCCGCCCGTTTTTGCATCTCATTCACCTGAAGCGCGGGTGGCGAAATTGGTAGACTCACCAGG
>CAIQMJ010000880.1 GCA_903872875.1 uncultured Variovorax sp. | reverse complement strand
TGTCGGTGTCGGTGGCCAGCCGCTGTCCGATCTGCAGGAAGTGATCGATGGTCTCGACCATGCCATCCATCACGGACCCGAGTTCGCCGACCTCGCGCACCCAGGTCGCGGGCATCGGCCCTTGACGGGCGAGGTCGAAGCGGCCGATCCGCCGCGCCCGTTCGATCAACTGGTCCATGCTCTGGCCGATGCGCTTGCCGGCCCACCAGCCGAAGGGCAGCAATGCCATCGCCACCAGCAGGATGATCTGCAGCATGTGGGCCTGCTGGCCGTTCAGTGCCACCGCCAGTTCGTCGACCGGGGCGGCCACCAGCAACTGCATGCCGTCGGTGCTGCCGAAGCGGAACGGCATGGCGATGCCGATCCAGTCCAGGCCGCCGGACTCGAACCTCCGCGCCGTCCGGTCACCGACGGGAAGTGCCGACAGCTGGCGCAGGCTGTCGACGCCGAGCATGTCGACCGTGCGAAAGCCGAAGCGGTCGCTGGCCTCGCGCAGCAGCACCCGGCTCATGTCCGGATAGGCGAGCACCTTGCGACTTGCGTCGATCAAGGCGATCTCGGTGCCGGGCGTGAAGCGCATGCCCGCGAGGTGCTCGGCCAGATCGTCGAGCACCACATCGACGCTGACGACCGCGCGACCGTCGCGGCTCTTCTGGCTCAGCGACACGCCGACCTGTTCGGTGGTGAAGAACACATAGGGCCGCGACAGCACCGCGCCCGCAGTGGCCATCGCATCGCGGTACCAGGGCCGGGTGCGCGGATCGAAGCGATAGTCGGGCTGGCTACGGCGTGCAATGACTTTCAGTGCCGCGTCGTAGAAGATGAACTCGCCGGTGCCCGCACCCGACTGCCCGTCGACGTTGCCGGACACCGATTGCACCAGGAAGGCCGCGCCGGGCGGCGCGGCGACGAGCGCGCGCACCGCGGCGTTGTCGAGCCGTCGCGCCAGCAGGAAATCGCCGTTGCTGCGCCCGATGTACAGCGAAGACAGCAGCTTGTTGGCCGCCAGCGGCTCGATCAGGACGAAAGCCCGCTGCAGCCGCGCATCCAGGTCGGTGGCGGTCGTCAGGGGGTCGAAGGACATCTGGAGCAGCGTGGCGCGCGCGGGTTCGAGCATGCGGCCGGTCTGTTCCGTGATCAGCCGGCCCGCGTCCTGCAGGCGTTCGGCGGTCGTCATCAGCACGGTCTGGCGTGCGGATATCTGCCCCAGCACGACGACCGTAACACCCAGGAGAAGCATCGCGGCGACCACGATCGCAGCAACGACGTGTTTCAATGGAATTTGAAAACGAAAGGCCTCTTTTCCTCGATGAACAGGAATTGGCGAAGGCGCAGAATCGAGGACGGCGGCCATAAATGCAACTTTTGGTGACGATGTGTAACTGTACCCGTCCATGAGCCTTTACGCGCGAGACACGCAAGGGCTGCAATCGCGTGGTGGCGGCTGCCACACAATCCGGCCGTGCTGCGACGCTTTACTTTCTCGATGCCCCGTCTCACGTTGTCCCGCAAGGTATTCCTCGCGCTGGCGACGCTGCTGCTGCTCCTGCTGCTGGTCTTCGCGGGCTTCTCCATCTTCGCGCTGCAGCGCGGCATCGGACCGTATGTGGCAGAGATCGAGATACGCCGCATGGACTGGCTCGCCGACATCCTCGAGAAGCGCTACACCGCGGACGGTGGCTGGGACGCCTTGCGCAACGACCGCTTCGCCTGGTACCGGCTGCGCTCGGAAACCGTGGCCAACGACTTCGCGCGGCGCCAGTCGCAGCGCCAGGAAAGCCGCAACGCGGCCGCAGGCGACAGCCCCGGCATGCCGCCGCCGTTCGAACGGCCGCTCGGCTTTCC
>CAIQMJ010000879.1 GCA_903872875.1 uncultured Variovorax sp. | reverse complement strand
GAAACGCGCGCAACTGAACCGCCGCCTGCGGCAGGAAGCGCTCCGCGATTTCAAGCCGCACGTCGGCACCGGGCAACTTGGGGAATCCTTCCGCTTCGGTGAGCTCGCGCAGGCGATTGAAGTCCACGCTCTTGCGCTGGAATACGGTGATCGCCAACCCCGCCGCCGTAGCAGCCTCCACTGCTGCGATGTTGGTGCTCTCATGGGCCAGGTGCCAGGCTCGACCCTGCTGGGCGAGGGCCTGCAGCGCGTAGCGACGAAAAAGCGAGCCGTTGGGCAGCAGGGCCAGTGGCAACGGGTCACGCCGGTCCGGTGAGTTGTGCAGTGACGTCACCCAAATGGGCTCCTGCTGTGAAATCAGAACGCCGGTGCCAGTTCCTGGTGTGTGCAGGTTGATGGTGAGGTCATAGATGCTGCCGAGCTTTTTTTCCATGTCGGCGGCGACGCCGGTGTGCACTTCGATCTGCACCTCCGGGTAGATGGCACAGAACTCGGCCAACAGTGGCGGGAGGATGCCGCTGGCGTAATTGTTGATAGCACCGATGCGGACGCGTCCGGTGACCTCGTCGCCGCGGATAGCGCTCAACGCCTCGTCATTCAGACTGATCATGCGTCGCGCGTACTCCAGCAGCAGCTCGCCACGCGGCGTCAGTTGCACGGCGCGGCGAGGATGCTGGAACAGTGCTACCTGCACCGTTTCTTCCAGGCGCTTGATCTGCAGGCTGACCGCAGCCTGCGTTCGGTGAAGAATCGTCGCCGCCGCAGTGAAACCGCCGTAGTCGACAACCGCGACAAAAACCCGCAAAAGATCATGCTCGATGATGCGCGTCCGGACCGGGGACGCCAAGGCGATTTTGGTCGAAGGCATGGAGGTCATGAGTCGATTCTGCTGCAAGCAGGCACCCGTTGAATAACGGTGTGTTATGCGCGGCCGCGCCGATACTCATTGGACTGCCTGTGTGGGCACCCAGCAGAATCCGTCTCGCTGTTCCCATACAAAAGAGACAAACGATGCGCGCGCTGCTTTCCTACCGCTTTTCAAAGATCGTCGTCAGTGCTGCCACCGCCGCGCTATTGCTGGGTGCGGCAGGCGCTGTGCAGTCGCAGGCGTTTCCCGTCAAGTCTTTGCGCATGATGGTGCCGTTTGCGCCAGGTGGCACCACCGATGGCATCGCGCGCATCGTCGCCAGTAAGACGTCCGAACTGCTGGGGCAACAGATCGTTGTGGACAACCGCGCGGGGGCAGGGGGCAACGTGGGCACCGATATCGTTGCCAAGGCGCCGGCCGACGGATACACCATCGCGATGGTTGGCAACAGCTTCACGGTCAATCCCTCGCTCTACAAAGCGATGCCCTACAAGCAGGCCGATCTTGCGCCGGTCGTCATGGCGGGCAAGGTCCCCTTCATCATGATTTCACGCCCGGGGGCTCCGTACCAGACCGTCTCCGAGCTGGTGGCGTACGCACGGGCGAACCCGAACAAGGTGACCTATGCCTCGGGCGGCAGCGGCACCATCGGTCACCTCGGCGCGCATTGGTTCGCCGACCTTGCCAAGGTCAAGATGCTGCACATTCCCTACAAAGGAGGATCGCAGGCCATGACAGACCTCATCAGTGGCCAGGTCGACATCTTCTTTGACACGCTGATCACCAGCACGCCCTTCCTCAAGTCAGGGCGGATCCATCCCCTCTTTGTCACCACCGACAAACGATTGGAGAGCTTGCCTCAGATTCCCACGGCGGCGGAGGCAGGGTTTCCAGACCTTGGGTTTTCCGCCTGGGTTGGCATCGTCGCACCGGCCGGTACGCCCAAGGACGTCATCGATCGCATCAATCGCGACGTCAACGCCGCGCTGGCCACGCACGACGTTCGACAAAAGTTGGCGGCGCTTGGCGCCGAGCCGACGGGTGGCACGACGGATCAGGCCACTGAATTCATGGCGCGTGAAACAGCGCGCTGGGGCGCAGTGGTCAAGGCCTCTGGGGCAGAGGTGCAGTAGCGCAGTAGAGCGGACCGCACCCCAGCCAAAAATTGCCGGTGGAGTGGCACTCGCGGGACGTGCTGGTGAAGTCCTTGGCGGTGTGCCAAGAGAACCGGCTCCCAACAGGCGGCAACGCCGAATTTCCTGTTCGTCCTTGGACTGCCCGATGCCCGCCGCCGACACTCGACACCTGAATCTTCCTTCTGATCTCGGCTGCGATCTGTTGGTTGTCGGTTCCGGGGCCGCGGGCCTGTCTGCCGCCGTCACCGCGGCCTGGCATGGACAAAAAGTCATCTTGGCGGAGAAGGATTCGGTGCTGGGTGGCGCGACGGCTTGGTCGGGCGGTTGGATGTGGCTGCCGCGCAACCCGTTGGCGCGCCGCGCCGGCATCGAGGAAGCGATCGAGCACCCGCGCCGCTATCTGTCCAACGAGCTTGGAAAGCAATTCAATGCCGAGCTTGTTGACGCCTTTCTCGAAGCCTGTCCGCACATGGTCGAATTCTTTGAACGTCACACGGCGCTGCAGTTCGCCGATGGCAACGAGATTCCCGACATGCATGGAGACAAGCCAGGTGCAGCTTCTCGCGGTCACCAGGTTATCGCAGCCCCTTATGCAGCGCGCGAGGTCATCGACCTGCTGCCCCGCCTCCGAAAGACCATGCGAGAGACATCGTTCCTGGGCATGCCGATCATGGCCGGCGACGACCTGAAAGCATTCATGACATGCAGCCGCTCGCCACAGGCCTTGATGCATGTGGCCAGGCGCGTTCTCGCGCATCTCTACGATCTCGGCCGCCATGGCCGTGCCATGCACTTGGTCAACGGCGTCGCCCTCGTCGCGCGCCTGGTCAGGTCCGCGGCCGATCTCGGCGTGCACTTGCTCGATTCAGCGCCTGTGTCGCGTCTGATCGTGGAACGAGGCGAAGTCTCTGGCGCCGTGCTGAGTACGGCAACGGGAGAGCGCCGTGTACGGGCCAGGGCCGTGATGCTTGCGACAGGAGGCTTCCCCCATGATCCGGTCCGGCGCAGTGCGCTGTTCGCGCGCCCTGATCATGAGCATCTCGCCCTCCCGCCCACTGCATGTTCCGGCGATGGTCTTCGCTTGGGCGAATCCGTGGGCGGCCACGTTGTCAGTACCCTGCAGTCAGCAGCGGCCTGGGCGCCCGTATCCAAGGTCCCCTATCGTGACGGAAGTACCGGCCGATTCCCGCACATCATTGACCGTGGCAAGCCCGGGATCATTGGCGTTTTGCGCGATGGCAAGCGGTTCGTCAACGAGGCCAACGGCTACTACGACTACGTGACGGCAATGTTGGACCGAG
>CAIQMJ010000878.1 GCA_903872875.1 uncultured Variovorax sp. | reverse complement strand
CGGGCGTTCAGAGTTGCCACCGGAATGTCCGGGGCGCGGACTCACCCGGCCGGACGATCCGCAGCTCGATCGACGTCGGCCGCGGCGCCGGTACATCGAAGGCCAGCACACCTTCGCGGTGGTGACCGCCTGGAGCCGCACCCGTCCAGCCCGCCGGCCTTAGCGTTCGCCCATCGTCGGTCGCCAAGGTGGTGCTTTGAACGAGGTCGTCGCTCAGGTCGGCGCTGTGCGTATCGAGGACGACCGTGAACTCCCATCGTCCGTCCGGCGACGCGATCGCTTTCGGCGTCACCTTGACCGTGACCCCGCGATCGGCCGACGACTGCGTGGCGGTGGCATCGGGACTGGCCTGTGCCATCGCCGCCAAGGGCGTAGCGCCTAGCACGAGCACTGCCGCGGTGACCCACGCGGCAATCCCGACGCTGTGAGGACTCTTTACTTCAGACATGACTTGCTCCTTGGCAGTGATTGGGTGAGGGCGCCCGCTCGATGCGTCATGCGGCGCTCGATGAGGTGCGGTCCAGCAGTCGCCATATGGAAGTCGGGCAGCGTTCGAGGGTTCATTGCGGCGCTCGACATGACTAGAGCAGGACGGGTTCGTCCGGCAGCTCATTGCTCGGCGAGGCACGTTTGGGAAAGTGCTGCCTCAGCGTGCGCGCGATCGCTTCGATGCCAGCCACAGCGCCGCTCTGGTACTCGGCCCGTCCGAAGGCAGCTTCGATCTGTCGGCAGATGTCATTCCAGGTTGCCGTGGCCTCGTGCGCATGGATGCCGCGGTCGGCGACGATCTCCACCGCATGATCCGCAAGCAGCACGTAGATGAGCACGCCGTTGTTGTGCTGTGTGTCCCATACCCGCAAGGTCGAGAACACCTCGATGGCTCGTTCGCGCGGCGTCTTCCCGTGGATCAGCGCCCATGGTTCCAGCGCCCCCTCAACGGCAAATCGGATCTCGCCGTCATGGCCTTGCTCGGCGGTGCGGATCGCCGCTTCGATGGCAGATATGGTCGCCTTCGGAAAAGCACGGCGCAGGTGCCACTGCGAGGTCAGCAGGTGCTTGGTTAGTCGTGGGATGTTCATCATTACCACCGTCCCGAGGAGCCGCCGCCACCGAATCCGCCGCCACCGCCCCCACGGAAGCCGCCACCACCGAAACCGCCTCCCCGGTGACCGCCATACCCGCCGCCATGAAGGCCAGCACCGCCGCCGAGCAAGGTCACCATGAAGGCGATCAATGCGCCAACTACTGCCACGGCGATGGCGCTGGACACGAACCAGGCGATCAGCCCCACGGCGCCGGCTGTCAGCGCGGCGCCTGGTAGCCGCCCGAGCGCCGAACGCAAAACGCCACCGATCACCACGGCGATCACCAGCAGCACGGGTGCCAGGCGACCGAGGTCGGACTGCAGGTTCTGCCCAGGCGCCGCCGCGGCAGGCAGTGCTTCGCCGTCGACGAGCCGGATCATTCGATCGATCCCGCTGTTGATGCCGCCGAAGTAGTCGCCTTGCCTGAAGCGGGGCAAGATGAACTCGGTGATGATCCGATTGCTCGTGAGGTCGTTCAGCACCCCTTCGAGGCCGTAACCCACCTCGATGCGAACCGCGCGGTCATCCTTGGCCACGAGCACGAGCGCCCCGTCGTCGACCTTCTTGCGACCCAGTTTCCATTGCTCGGCAACCCGCAGCGCATACTGCTCAATGGTCTCGGGCCGGGTCGTGGCCACGATCAGCACGGCCAACTGGCTGCCCTTGCGATCCTCGAAGGCACGCAGGCGCGCTTCCAGGCCCGCGCGTTGCTCGGCGGTCAGTGTCGCGGTCTGGTCTGTGATCAGCGCTTGCAGTGGCGGCACAGGGACCAGCGGATCGGCCGCATGTGCCGATCCGAACGCGACGGTCATGAGCCAGCAGAAGCCGATCAGGACCCTGGTCATGCTACGCGGCGCTCTGGCGCCGGCCTTGGTCGTGTTCAACGTGACCCCTCGGGCTTCTTGGTCGCACCACCCAGGTCCACCGCCGGCGGGGCTGCCAGGGCCTTCTCATCGGCGACGCTGAATGTGGGCTTGACCGAGTAGCCGAACACCATCGCCGTCAGGTTGCTGGGGAACGTGCGTACGGCGACGTTGTAGTCCTGTACGGACTTGATGTAGCGGTTGCGAGCCACGGTGATGCGGTTCTCCGTGCCTTCGAGCTGCGCCCGCAAGTCCTGGAATCCCTGGTTGGCTTTCAGGTTGGGATAGTTCTCGCTGATCGCGAGCAAGCGGCTCAATGCGCCCGACAGCTCACCCTGCGCGGCCTGGAATTTCTCGAAGGCCGCGGGATCGTTGATGAGTTCCGGTGTGGCCTGGATGCTGGTGGCCTTGGCACGCGCCTCGACCACCCTGGTCAAGGTCTCCTGTTCGAAGTTCGCTTCACCCTTGACGGTGCTGACGATGTTCGGAATCAGGTCGGCGCGCCGCTGGTACTGGTTCAGTACCTCCGACCAGCTGGACTTGACCTGTTCGTCGGTGCTCTGGAACGTGTTGTAGCCGCAGCCCGAGAGGACGAGGGTTGTCAGCGTCAGCAGCAAAGCGAGGAATCTGCGCATGGGATATCTCCGGTGAAGGTTGGTGATGCAGTTGTGATGTCAGATGGATGGGCAGTGCGTTGCGAGAGCGGTCAGCCGCCATGTGCAACCTGGATGGCGGTGCGGGCCAGGATCTCGTCGTCGCGCGCCGCACCCCACAGTGCATAAGCGGCGCCGGTACCGAACAGCAGGACGATCGCGGCCAACCAGAACGGTGCAGCCGGGTGAAACGCGAAGAGCGATCCGGCACTGAACGATCCGAGTGCCTGTCCCAGGTTGCCTGCCGCGGCCTGTTTGCCCAGGAGCGCCCCGGGTTCGGATTGGTCGCGCTCCAGCAGCTCGTAGGACAGGACCGGCCCGATCAGGCCGACGCCGGTACCCACGACGGCGATCAGCAGAACCAGTGCACCAGCACCGGAAATCACGGCCGTGAAACTCAATGCGAGCGCCGAAGCGGCGAAGGTGGCGGCAACCCAGCGATGGTCGATGCGCTGACGCACGGCTGGCAGCAACAGCAGCGACTGGGCCGCGAGCATCGCCACGCTGCAGGTGACGAACATGATCGCCATCGTGCTGCTGGCCAGGCCGAGCGTCTGTCCGCCGAAGAGACTGAACCCGACTTCGAAGGTCCCCACGGCGAACGAAGCGAGCACGGCGAGCGCCATCGAAGCCAGCACAAAGCGCTGGCGCTGGACGGAGGCCACCGTTGGCACAGGAACCTCGGCCGTGGAGCGATCCCGGGCGAGGCTCCAAGGGGTCAGGAGCAGGATGGGTATCCCGCCGGCGGCAATCAGGAGGGCCGGCCAGTTGACCATGCTGGGCATCTGTTCGATGCGCATCTCCATGACGGGGCCGGCGAGCCAGCTTCCAAGTGCCGGTCCCGCAAGAAACCCGAGAAACGACGCACTGCCGAGCAGCACGAATCGGCGGCTGCGTTCGACCGAAGTGCTGATGTCGGAGATGTAGGCTTGTGCCGTCGGCACGATCGCCGCTGCGCCCGCTCCCGCCAGCAGCCGCGCCGCGTAGACGATGCCGAGCGTGGGGGCCAGTGCGGCAACCGCGCTGCCGACAAGAAAGGCGGCGAAGCCTGCCATCAGCACGACCGACCTGCCGCGCCGATCCGAGAGCCGACCCCACCACGGCGCGAATAGGAAGAGCGCGAACATGTACACGCCGCCCAGCATGCCGACATGCCAGGCGACCCGCTGCGGATCGGCGGTCCCCAGGTACTGGGCCAGGTAAAGCTGGATCAAGGGCAGCCCGGCGCCGTAGCCCAGCGCAACCACGAAGACCGCAGCACCGAGCAGCACCATCGCTCGGACGTCATCCGCGGGCGGGGTCGCTGGCGTCAAGGGCGTGTTCATCGGTGGCACGGCGCGCTTCCCGTCACGCGGCGACGGCAGCGCCGTTCGTCGACATGGTGGCGGCGCTGACGCGGCGAATGCCGGCGAGCCGCGTGCGCTTGAGCATCAGCGCGTTGATGGCCACCAGCGCTGAACTGCCCGACATCGCGATGGCCGCCACCTCGGGACTGATGGTGAAGGGATAGAACACCCCGGCCGCGAGCGGGAAGGCGATGACGTTGTAGGCCACCGCCCACCACAGGTTCTGGTGCATCTTGCGCAGCGTCGCGCGCGACAGTTCGATGGCACCCACCACGTCGAAGGGGTCGCTCTTCATCAGGACCACGTCGGCGCTTTCAATCGCGACGTCGGTTCCAGCACCGATGGCGAAGCCGACGTCGGCCTGCGTGAGTGCCGGCGCGTCGTTGACGCCGTCGCCGACCATGCCGACCTTCTTGCCCTGCGCCTGCAGTTCCTTGACCTTGGCCGCCTTGTCCCCAGGAAGCACGTCGGCCAGCACGATGTCGATGCCCAGCTCCTTGGCAATCCGATCGGCCGTGCCGCGGTTGTCGCCGGTCAGCATGGCGACCTGCACCTTGTTGCCGTGCAGGGCCTTGACGGTCTCGGACGAGGAGGGGCGGACCGCGTCGGCGATGGCGATCAGGCCGATCAGGCGGCCGTCATGGGCCACGTGGACTACCGTCCGGCCCTGGCCCTGGAGGCGACGCGACTCGGCTCCCAGGCCGTTGAGGTCAACGCTGTTTGCGTCCATCAACGCCCGGTTTCCAAGGAGCGCGCGGTGGCCGCGCACCACCGCCTCGGTGCCCATGCCATCGATGTTGGTGAACGCGCTCACCTCTTCGAGCTGCAAGTCCTTGGCACGCTTGAGCACCGCCAGCGCAAGCGGGTGTTCCGAGAGCTTCTCGACCGACCCGGCGACGATCAGCAGATCGTCGACCTCCGTGCCTTTCGCCGTCACCAGATCCACCACTTCAGGCTGGCCGAGCGTCAACGTGCCGGTCTTGTCGAAGATCACGACATCGAGCTTGGTGGCGTTCTCGAGTGCGGCGGCGTTTTTGAACAGGATGCCGTTCATCGCGCCCAGGCCCGTTCCGACCATCACCGCCATCGGCGTGGCCAGGCCCAGGGCGTCCGGACAGGCGATCACGAACACCGTGATGGTCAGGGTGAGGGCCAGCAGCAGGGGCTGTCCCAGGACGAAGTACCAGACGACGAACGTTGCGATGCCGATCAGGACCGCGGCCACGACCAGCCATTGCGATGCGCGGTCGGCCAGCAACTGGGCGGGTGCCTTGGAGTTCTGCGCCTGCTGCACCAGCTTGACGATCTGTGCCAAAGCGGTGTCGGCGCCGACCTTGGTGGCGCGGTAGCGAAAGCTACCGCTCTTGTTGATCGTCGCGCCGATCACGCTGTCGCCGATGGCCTTCTTGACGGGCATCGACTCGCCGG
>CAIQMJ010000877.1 GCA_903872875.1 uncultured Variovorax sp. | reverse complement strand
GCAAGGTGGTCGACGACGGCGACTTCTTCGATCTGCAGCCCGACTATGCGAAGAACATCGTGATCGGCTTTGCGCGCATGGAAGGTCAGAGCATCGGCATCGTCGCAAACCAGCCGCTGGTGCTGGCCGGCTGCCTGGACATCAAGAGCTCGATCAAGGCGGCGCGCTTCGTGCGCTTCTGCGATGCGTTCAACATCCCGGTCGTGACCTTCGTCGATGTGCCCGGCTTCATGCCCGGCACTTCGCAGGAGTACGGGGGCATCATCAAGCACGGCGCCAAGCTGCTGTATGCCTACGCCGAATGCACGGTGCCGAAGATCACCGTGATCACCCGCAAGGCCTACGGCGGTGCCTACGACGTGATGGCGTCGAAGCACCTGCGCGGCGACGTCAACCTCGCCTGGCCACGCGCCGAGATCGCGGTGATGGGCGCGAAGGGCGCGGTCGAGATCATCTTCCGCGAAGACAAGAACGACCCCGAGAAGCTCGCTGCTCGCGAGGCCGAATACAAGGCCCGCTTCGCGAACCCGTACGTGGCGAGCACACGCGGCTACATCGACGACGTGATCCTGCCGAGCGAGACGCGCAAGCGCATCTGCCGATCGCTGGTGATGCTGCGCGAGAAGAAGCTCGAGAACCCGTGGCGCAAGCACGGCAACATCCCACTGTGAGCACGGAGAACAAGAACATGTTCAAGAAGATCCTGATCGCCAACCGCGGCGAAATCGCCTGCCGCGTCATCAAGACCGCGAAGAAAATGGGCATCCTGACGGTGGCCGTCTACTCCGATGCAGACAAGGACGCGCGCCACGTCGAGCTGGCCGACGAGGCCGTGCACATCGGCGGCTCCGCGAGCCGCGACAGCTACCTCCAGGCCGACCGCATCATCGCGGCGTGCAAGAAGACCGGCGCCGAGGCGGTCCACCCAGGCTACGGTTTCCTGTCGGAGAACGAGGCCTTCGCACGCAAGGTCGAGGAAGAGGGCATCGTCTTCATCGGCCCCAAGCATTACTCGATCGCGGCGATGGGCGACAAGATCGCCTCGAAGAAGCTCGCGAACGAGGCCAAGGTCAACACGATTCCAGGCTGGAACGAAGCCATCGAAAGCGCAGAGCGCGCGGTCGAGATCGCCAAGGACATCGGCTACCCGGTGATGATCAAGGCCTCGGCCGGCGGTGGCGGCAAGGGCCTGCGCGTGGCCTTCAACGACAAGGAAGCGTTCGAGGGCTTCACGTCCTGCCGCAACGAGGCGCGCAACAGCTTCGGCGACGACCGCATCTTCATCGAGAAGTTCGTCGAGGAGCCGCGCCACATCGAGATCCAGGTGCTCGGCGATTCGCAAGGCAACGTCATCTACCTGAACGAGCGCGAATGTTCGATCCA
This sequence comes from uncultured Variovorax sp., assembly GCA_903872875.1. GTDB lineage: Bacteria > Pseudomonadota > Gammaproteobacteria > Burkholderiales > Burkholderiaceae_C > Variovorax. Next base: position 347 of record CAIQMJ010000877.1, on the reverse strand, counting down.
GCGGCGCCATCAGAAGGTGATCGAGGAGGCGCCGTCGCCCTTCATCAGCGACGAGACGCGCAAGGCGATGGGCGAGCAGGCCGTGCAATTGGCCAAGGCCGTGAAGTACCAGAGCGCAGGCACGGTGGAGTTCGTGGTCGGCAAGGACCAGAGCTTCTACTTCCTCGAGATGAACACGCGCCTGCAGGTGGAGCACCCGGTGACCGAGTGCATCACCGGCCTGGACCTGGTCGAGTTGATGATCCGCGTCGCAGCCGGTGAGCCGTTGCCGTTGGCGCAGGCCGACGTGAAGCGCAACGGCTGGGCGATCGAGTGCCGCATCAACGCCGAAGACCCGTTCCGCAACT
>CAIQMJ010000876.1 GCA_903872875.1 uncultured Variovorax sp. | reverse complement strand
TGTCGGTGTGCAGCACGGTCATCGTTGCCGAACTGTAGGCAGGGGGCGGGCGGCGGCGCTGTCGGCCGACCGCCCGAATCCCGCCGCGAAACCGGACCGCCCCGGCGCCAGCCCGTCAGCGGCGCCGCAGCAACAGGCTCAGGCCCATGACCGCGGTCGTCGCCAGCAGCACGGCGAAGGCGGCGCTGGCACCCGCCGCGCCGTCCATCGCCGCAAAGGCCAGCGGTGCGATGGCGATGCCCGAGTAGCCGAACAGCAGCGCGGCGCCGGTGACGGCGCCCGCGCGTTCCGGCCCGGCGATGCGCGAGATCTCGGCGACCATCACGCCGTTCCAGCCGCTGGCACTGACGCCGATCAGCGCGAACAGCAGGGCCAGCACGACGGACGGCGGCGTCGCCGGCCACAGGAAGAGCAGCAGCCCCGCCGCGCCCATCAGCAGCCCGAGCCCGCCGAGCAGCCGCGCGGTCGATACGCCGGGCCGCTGCGCCACGCGGCCCCACAGCAGGCGCCCGACCAGCCCCGCCGCCTGCATCAGCGCGACCCAGCCGGCGGCCACCGGAACCGGCAGTTGCCAGTGCCGCACCGCATGGCTCATCACGAAGAAGTTGAGGCAGACCTGGGTCGACATGTAGACCAGCATGGTCAGCGTGAGCAGGCGCAGCATCGGGGACGCGGCCAGCTCGGACAGGCCGCTGGCACCCCGGCGTGAAGGCGTGGCGGCCACGCCGGCCGCACCGGGCGCTGCACCATCGCTGCGCACCAGCCCCAGGCACCAGGTGCCCACGGCGAGCGCGAGCACCGCGACCAGCGCGAACGGCCAGGCCGCGTGATGGGCCAGCAGCAGCGGCAGCAGCAGCGAGCCCGTGATGGCGCCGATCTGGTTACCCGTCTGCCGCACCGAGAAGATCCAGGGCCGGCGCGCCAGCGGCGTGACGCGCGAGAGCACCGACGCGCTGGCCGGCGTCTCGGGTCCGAAGGCGAAGCCCAGCAGGAACACGGCCGGCCAGAACGACCAGCGTGCGGGCCCGACGCCCAGCGCCTCGACCGTGAGGCACAGCATCGCGAGCATGACCGCGGCCATGCAGAGACTGGCGAGCTGCAGGTCACCGACGCGGCGGATCAGCCAGCCGGCCGTGACCGACGAGAGTGCGCCGACGCCGAACATCACACTGCCCAGAATGCCGAGCGACTGCACGTCGACACCCAGCTGCGGCGCGAGCACCGACAGCGCGAAGGTGCCCATGGCCACCATCGCCTGCACGGCCATCATGGCCGGCAGCGTGCGCGCGATCGCGCCGCTCAAGGGCGTGCCTGGCGGTCGAGCAGTCGCGCGATCGCGTCCGGCAGGCCGCGGTTCGGCTTGACCGGCGGCGGCGCGAAGCTGCCCGTGGTCGCCTTGCCGGGCTGCAGCGCGCACAGCGTCTCGGCATGACGCACCGCGCTCGACACGCCGTCGACCACCGGCACCGGCAGCCGTCCGCGCAACGCACGTGCGAGCCCCGCGAGCGGCGCGCCGGCCAGCACGATGACTTCGGCACCGTCTTCCTTCACCGCGCGTTCGCACAGCGCGAGCAATGCCTCTTCATGCTCGCCCTGCACGTTGCCGATGGCGAGCGGCTTGTCGAGTGCGCGGATGCTCGCGAGCCGTTCGATCAGCCCGTTGGCTTCGACCACCTCGCGGTACCAGGCCTGGATGCGCTGCGAGATGGCGACGATCGAGAAGCGATGGCCGAGCAGGCAGGCCGTCGCGAGCGCGGACTCGGTGAGCCCGAGCACCGGGACCGGCAGCGCCTCGCGGAGGCCCGCCAGGCCTGGATCGCCGAAGGCCGCGACGATCACCGCGTCGTGGCCCGCATGGTGTTCGGCCGCGAGCTGCGCAGTCGCATAGGCGCCGATGAGCGACTCGAAGCGGGTCTCGATGTAGGCCACGCCGAAGGCGGCGGTCTGCATCGTGATCCCGGTGCCGGGCGACGCGCTGCGGCGCGCCTCGGCCTCGATCAGTGCGGTGACGCTCTCGGAGATGTTGGGGTTGATGACGAGCAGGCGCATGGCGGCCGAGCTTAGCGCCGCCGCGGCATCAAGGTCGGCAGGCCGCAGGCCAGCAGTTCGCCGCGTCCCTTGTGCGCATGGAAGCTGCCGTCCCAGACGACTTCGCCGCGGCTCAGCGTGACGCCGGGCCAGGCCTGCAGCGTCATGCCCTCGTAGGGTGTGTAGTCGACCTCGTGGTGCAGCTGTTCGTTCTTCAGCACGAACTCGCGCTCGTCCCAGATCACCAGGTCGGCATCGGCGCCGACCGCGATCGCACCCTTGCGCGGATGCAGCCCATAGGCCTTGGCCGGGCCGGTCGCGGTGAGCTCGACGAAGCGGTTGGCCGTCATGCGCCCGGCCAGCACGCCCTCGGACCACAGCAGCGCCATGCGCGTCTCGATGCCCGGAATGCCGTTCGGAATGTGGCGGAACGCGACCTCTTCGCCATCCGGTTTCTTGCCTTCGGGCGCGTCGTACTTGAAGGGCGCGTGGTCGGACGAGAACACGGTGAACAGCCCGTCGTTGAGTCCGTCCCAGATCACCTGCTGGTTCGCCTTGTCGCGCGGCGGTGGGCTGCAGACGCACTTCGCGCCCTTGTAGCTGTCGTCGATGCCGAGGTCTTCAGCGGTCAGGAAGAGGTACTGCGGGCAGGTTTCGGCGAACACGTTCAGGCCGTGCGCGCGCGCCCAGCGGATCTGCTCGACCGCCTCGCGGCCCGACACGTGGACGATCAGGATCGGCACGTCGACCAGCTCGGCCAGCGCGATCGCGCGGTGCGTGGCCTCGCGCTCCACCAGCATCGGCCGCGCATGCGCATGGAAGCGCGGCGCGGTGCGGCCGGCCGCTTCGAGGCGCCTGGTCAGCCATTCGATGCAGTCGGCGTTCTCGGCATGCAGCATCGCCATCGCGCCGTGCTCGCGCGCGACCGCGAGCACGTCGAGGATCTGGCCGTCGTCAAGCTTCATGTCGTCGTAGGTCATGTAGATCTTGAAGGACGTGAAGCCCTCGCGGATCAACGCCGGCAGTTCTTCCTGCAGCACGGTGGGCGTCGGGTCGCTCACGATCAGGTGGAAGGCGTAGTCGACGTGCGCCTTGCCGGCGGCGCGCGCGCGGTAGTCTTCCACCGCGGCGCGCAGCGACTGGCCCTTCTGCTGCGCCGCGAAGGGGATCACGGTGGTCGTTCCGCCGCAGGCCGCGGAGCGCGTGCCGGTGTCGAAGTCGTCGGCGTTGCGTGTCGGTGGCGCCATCGGCTGGTCGAGGTGGCAATGCGCGTCGACGCCGCCGGGCGTGACGGCACGGCCGGCCGCGTCGATCTCGCGGCGGCCGGCGGCCAGGCCCAGGCCGAGCTGGACGATGCGGCCGTCGATGATGCCGATGTCGCAGTGCATTTCGTCGGCGGCGGTGATGGCCCGCGCATTGCGGACCACGAGGTCGAAGGAAGGATTCATGACAGGGACAGATTGAAGGGTGGACGTGGCGTGCGGCGGATTCGTCCGCGCACGCATCGGGGTATGTTCAACGGATGCGTTTGCTGATGCCGGCCAGGCGCTCCATCAGCACCATGAGCAGCAGCGTGACGAGCACCATCAGGCTGGACACCGCGGCGATGCTCACGTCGAGCCGGCCTTCGAGGTCCTGCCACATGCGGATCGGCAGCATGTCGGTGGAGGCGTCGCGCAGGAACAGCGAAACCGGCACGTTGTCGAAGGACGACATGAAGCTGATGAAGGCGCCCGCGGCCACGCCCGGCGCGATCAGCGGCAGCGTGACGCGGCGGAACGTGTAGACGCGGTTCGCGCCCAGGCTGGCCGAGCTTTCGAGCAGCGCGGGCGGCAGTTGCGACAGTGCGGCGACGGTGGTGCGGATGACGTAGGGCACGCCGACCACCGTGTGGCCGATGACCAGCGTCCACAGCGACAGCTGGATGCCGATGCGCGAGAAGTAGATCAGCGATGCCAGCCCGAAGGCCAGGGCCGGCAGGATCAGCGGCGACATGAAGAAGGAGTCGAGCACGCGCGCCATCGTCTTCTCGGAGCGCGCGATGGCCATCGCGGCGCCGACGCCGAGCACCACCGCGAGGAGCTCACTGACGGTGAGCGCGCCGGAGCCGAGGCGGACGAGCTTCTCGCGCGGCTTGTCCTCGTCGGCGAGATCGTGAATCTTGAGGACGTAGCGCTTGTCGCCGGTGTCGAGGACGAGGCCGGGGTC
>CAIQMJ010000875.1 GCA_903872875.1 uncultured Variovorax sp. | reverse complement strand
CTGCGCCGTGCTTGGCATCGAACAAATACACTTGACTGCCGGCCTGAGCAGCCATCTGTGCAATGCCTCGCCCCATGGCGCCACTGCCCACGATTGCAACGCTTTGGTCAATAATTTTCATGATTGAATTATCCCTTGCTTGGGGATTGGAAGCCTTGTGCCAGAATCTGCGATAAAGCAAACACGAAATTGTGAAAATACGTAAGATTTTCGTCGGGGTGCCCCTGTTGGCGCTGGCTGGTAGCAGTTTTGCTCTCAGTCTTGGGAACGTGCGCGGCAACGCCGTCCTGGGGCAGGCGCTTTCGCTGTCCTTTGAGTTGAAACTCGAGTCTGGCGAGGATGTGGATGCGGGTTGTCTGCGTGTTCAACTGGCCCAAGGTGACACCCGCATTGATGGCTCGCGTGTGACGCTGGCGATTTCCGGCAATGCGGGCGACCGTGTGGTGCGCCTTCGATCCAATGTCCCTGTTGACGAGCCCGTGGTCACGGTGACCTTGACGGCAAGCTGTGATCAGCAAGTCACCCGTCGCTATGTCTTGTTGACCGAGCTTCCGCAGGACCCGCGTGCAGTGTGGTCAGCAGGGGGCGCGCCCGCGGTGGCTGCAGCAGCTTCGGGGTCGATGCCAAAGAGCCCCGATGCGGTCGCAATACCTGCTCAGATTGGCTCGAGCGAAGCGCGTGGTCCGCGCGATGCCTTGTCCGGCAACGGTGGGGACCGCGCCCTGCGCGCATCGCGCCATGAGGCCTCCAAAGAGGCTACCGCAAAGAAGCCTGCGGTTCCACAAGTGGCCAAGGCTCGACTCAAGTTGGATTCTCCGGTGGACTCGATTGAGCGCGCCGTGGGTTTGAAGCCTTCTCCCATGCTCAGTGTTGTGCCGCAAGAGGGGGCATCGCCGCAGCGGGCGCAAGCCTTGGCTGCGTGGGCAGCGTTGAATCGATCGTTGGAACAGATCCTTGCCGACACAGATGATCGGGCACGATTGGAGGCGGAGAACAAGCGCCTCAGATCTGTTGACAGACAGGCTCAGGCCCAACTGAACGAGTTGAAGAGCCGCTTGGCTGAGGCGGAGGATGAGCGCTACACCAACCCCGTGGTGTACGGGCTGGCCGGATTGGTATTTCTGCTGCTCGGCTTGGGGGCCTATGCTGGCCTGCGCCTGAAGCGAGGCGCCGGGGGGAGGCCGACAGGGGTTGTGGTCGCCAAGACCGCTCGAAAGGGCAAAGCCCCTTGGTGGCAGGCTGGGCTCAAGTCGAAGCAGGATGCAGAAGCAGGCGCATCGGTGCTGCCTGAGCCGGCGCTCGCAGTGCCGGCGCATGCCCCGGCATCCGGGGGGGCCAGACCGATCATGGCTGAGGTGGCCAAGCCTGCGTTTCTCTCGTCCATGTCGGGTGTGCATGTTGACCTCGACTTGAGCGAATCGGCTTTTCAGCGGCTTGAAAGCATGGGCAAGGCGACAACAGCGGCACCGAAATCACCGACTGATTTCCTGAAGTCGGAGTTGCGTCCCGCCAGCTCTGCTGATTTGGCGGGTGTTCCATTGCCAGGGGGCGGCTCCAAGCCGCCCCTGGATCTGTTCGATGTCCAGCAGCACGCAGAGTTTTTTGTCTCGCTCGGCCAATACGACGAGGCCATTGCCGTTCTGCAAACCTATATCGACCAGTATCCGGAAAGCACGCCTCTGGCGTACCTCGATCTGCTGAAAATTCACCATACACTCAGCCACACCGGGGAGTACGCCCGGTTGCGAGAGCGGTTCAATCAGATCTTCAGTGCCGAGGTGCCGCCTTTCAGCGCGTTCTCAAAGGCTGGCAAGGGCCTGGAGGCCTATCCTCGCACCTTGTCCTATCTTGAAAAGGTTTGGGGCAGCCCGGGTGCGTTGATGGCCGTGGAGGATGCGGTCTTTCATGCCCACGCAGTCTCAATTGGCGAATTCTTCGACCTGGACGCCTTCAAGGATCTGCTTGTATTGCAGGCCGTGGCCCGCCAGCTTGATCAGGAGGTGCGCAGCGATGGCGCCTCGGGTGTCAGCAGTTCGCGTCTGCAGTCCGGTGATTTGTCGTCCGCATTTCAGACGGTGCGTGACTCTCAATTTGCTTCTGCCCCTGGGCAGATTCCGGCGGAATTCATGCCGGTGGAGCCGATCTCGGGTTTCGGGCCTTCCACCCAGTCATCGGGCCCCGACAGCGTGATGAATCTCGATCTGGACCTGAGCGACATGGAGGCGGCTCTTGCCCCCGTCAGAGCGTCGACCGACGTGCTCGTCGCAGGGGCTGGCCAGCGGGGCGATGCAGGCGCGCAGACCGCCGAATTGCGCTCCCCCCTGGACTCTCCTTTTGATTCGCCCCTCGATTCGCCCTTGGACTCTCCGCTGGATTTCTCGTTGGACGGCACGGGGCTGGTTGAACTCGATCGCATGCCCGTGACCATGCCGGTTGAATCGACGACCATCGAAGACAGCAACCTGATCGACTTCGATTTGTTCGAGGCTGATCTCGGCAAGTCCATCTCG
>CAIQMJ010000874.1 GCA_903872875.1 uncultured Variovorax sp. | reverse complement strand
CTCTTGCCGCAACCGCTCTCCCCCACCAGCCCGACGATCTCGCCCGGTTGGATGCGCAGGTTGACGTTGCGCAGCACCTGCTCGCGGCCGTCCAGCGTCATGAAGTCGAGCGACAGCTGCTCGATCGAGACGATGGCTTGCGTGTCGTCCATCAGTCTTCCCCCAGGAAGTCGCGCAGGCCGTCGCCCAGCAGATTGAAGCTCATCACGACGATGAAGATGGCGATGCCGGGAAACAGCGAGGCCCACCAGGCGTCGGGCAGGTAATGCCGGCTGGTCGACACCATCAAGCCCCACTCGGCCGCGGGTGGCCTGGCGCCGGCGCCCAGGAAGCTCAGCGAGGTGCCGACCAGGATCGCGTAGCCCGCATTGAGCGACAGCGACACCAGCAGCGAAGACCGAATGTTCGGCAGGATCTCGCGGAACATGATGTGCAGGTGCGACGCGCCCAGCGTGCGCGCCACGGTCACGAAGTTCTCCTGCTTGATCGACAGCGTGCGGCCGTGCGCGATGCGCGCAAAGCCGCGCCACCACACGAAGCCCAGCGCGATCATCGCGTTGCTCAGGCTCGGGCCGAGCACCACGGTGATGGCCAGTGCCAGCACCAGCGCCGGGATCGCCGAGAAGATGTCGGTGATGCGCATCAGCACCTGTTCGACACGGCCGCCGAAGTAGCCGGCGAACAGGCCGACCGGCACGCCGATCACGACCGCGATGGTCAGCACGATCGCCACCATCGTGAAAGACAGGCGGGCGCCGTACATCACGCGGGTCAGCACGTCGCGGCCGGCCTCGTCGGTGCCCATCCAGTGCTGCCAGCTCGGCGCGGAGAGCAGCACGTCGAAGTTGACGGCGTCCGCGATGTCGTCGGGGTACGGCGCGATCCACGGCGCCAGCAGCGCGATCACCAGCATCACGACGAGCGTCACGGCACCGATCAGCGCGAGCCGGTTGCGCTTGAAGCGCTGCCAGCCGCGGGCGAAGCCGGTCTTGCGCACCGGCGCCTCGGCATCGACGAAGGCCGCCGTGGTCTCGGTCGGTGCAGACGCGGAGGTGGAGGTGGAGGTGTTCATGGGCTCAACGTTCCAGCCGGATGCGCGGATCGAGTACCGCATACAGCTCGTCCACCACGAAGTTGATGACCACCACGAACAGGCACACCACGAGCGTGATGCCGACCACCGCGTTGTAGTCGTTCGAGACGATGGCACTCGCGCCGAAGCGGGCGATGCCGGGCCAGGCGAACACGTTCTCCACCACGAAGGCGCCGCCGATCATCAGCGGGAAGAGAAAGCCGATCACGGTGAGCGTCGACGAGAACGCATTGCGCAGCACGTACTTCGCGTTCACGATGAACGGGTGGATGCCGATCGCGCGGCTCAGCGCCGGATAGGGCTTGGCCAGCTCGTCGAGCATCGCGCTGCGCACCATGCGCGCGATGTTGGTCATCGGCCCGAGCGCCAGCACGAGGGCCGGCGCAACGATGTGGCGCAGCGCGTCCCAGAACGCGGCGCCGTTCAGCGTCAACAGGCTGTCGAGCAGGAAGAGGCCGGTGATGTCGGCCGGCGGCGGTCCGCTCAGCCGCCCGGTGATCGGCAGCAGCGCGAGCCAGGCACCGAAGATCAGCTGCAGCATCAGGGCCGCCCAGAATTCCGGAAACGACACGCCGCTGAGCGACACGATGCGCAGCACGTGGTCCACCGGCTTGTTGCGCTTGACCGCCGACAGCACACCGAGCGGCAACCCGACGATCACGGCAATCGCCAGTGCGGCGAGCACCAGTTCGAGTGTGGCCGGCAGCCGCTCGCGGATGATCTCGCCAACGTCGCGGGACTCGGTGAGCGAGCGGCCGAAGCGGCCCTGCGCCAGGTCCCTCAGGTAGTTCACGTACTGGACCGGCAGCGAACGGTCCATGCCCAGCTCGACGCGCAGCTTCTCGACCTGCTCGCGTGCCACGCCTTCGCCCAGCGCGGCGGCCACCGGGTCGCCCGGCAGCGCGCGCACCAGCATGAACATCAGCAGCGACACGCCGACCAGGACGATCAGCATGTGCGTGAGTCGTTCGAAGAATCGCATGGGCTCAGCGTCCGCTCAATGACAGGTCTGGCTCCGCAACGACAACGGTCGAGGCCGGATCACTGCGCATGGTTCTTGAGGTAGCTCGGGCTCTTCAGGTCGAACTCGTAGGTCTCGAAGCGCAGGTCGAAGAAAGGCGCGCCGGCGTCGGCCTTGAAGCCCGTCAGGTACTTCCAGTGCGGCAGCGTGCGCAATGCGGTGTGCGAGAAGATGGCCGGCGCGTCGGCGGCGATCACCTTGTCGGCCTCGCAGTACAGCGCCTTCTGCGCGTCGCTGCTGTCGTCCTGCTGCGCGGCCTGCGCCATCAGTTCGTCGACCTTGTCGCTGCGCCAGTAGATGCCGCCGCCCGGGTAGGCCGCGCCCCATCCGGCCTTCGTGTAATACATCATCAGCTGGCTCGGATGGCCGAGGCGTGCCGAGTCGTAGTAGATCGCGAAGTCGTAGGCCGACTCCGGCTTGGTCTGGGCCTGCACGATGTCGGCCCAGCGCACCGGCTTGACCTGCGCGTTCAGGCCGATCTTCTTCAGGTTGGTCGACAGCAGCAGGCCGATGTTCTTGAAGGTCTCGCTGGACGACACCGCGGCGATGTCCATCGAAAAGGCCTTGAGCTGATCGGCGGTGTACTTCGACTTCGCGAGTTCGGCCTTGGCCTTGTCCAGGCTGAACTCGTAGCCCGGGATGTTGTCGCACTTGCCCAGCAGCTGCGCCGGCACCGGGCCGCGCACCGGCGTACCGCCGGCCAGGATGCGGTTCATCACCGTGTTCGCGTCGTAGGCGTAGGAGATGGCGCGGCGCACGTGCACGTCGTCCATCGGCGGCTTCGTGTTGTTCATCGTCACGTAGTAGGTCGCGAGCTGCGCGTGCTTCTCGACCACCATGTTGGCGTCGCCCTCGATCGGCTTGAGGATCTGCGGCGACAGAGAGATCGGGCCGGCGTCGAGCTCACCCGCGCGCAGCTTGGTGACGTTGGTGACGGCCTCGGGAATGATCTGCAGCTGGATGGCCGCCGGCGAATTGGCTTTCCACTTGACGAAGGGGTACTTGTCGAAGCGCGCCATCGTCGCGCCTTCGGACGGGCGGAACTCGGTCAGCATGAACGGGCCGGAGCCGGCGTCGTGCGTCATCAGGTACTTGACGCCGTAGTCACCGAATTCGCCGTACGTGCCTTCGGCCTTGTTGGCCAGCACGAGCTTCTTGTTGAGCACCTTCATGTGCAGCAGCGCGCGCATGAAGGCCGGGTCGGGCTGCTTGAGCTCGAAGCGCACCGTAGCGGGGTCGACGATGGCGATCCTGTCCGCATCGACCTGCCGCAGGTAGCCGCCGACCAGGCCGGGCAGCGTCAGCGTGCGCTTCATCGAGAAGGCCACGTCCTCGGCGGTGATCGGTGTGTCGTCGTGGAAGCGCAGGTCCTTGCGCAGCTTGAAGGTGTAGGTCTTGCGGTCGGCCGACACCTGCCACGATTCGGCGATGCGCGGCACCAGGCCCTTCGCCACATCGGGAAACACCAGCGTGTCGTACAGATTGACCGCAGCCATGGTCTCCCAGTTGTTCGAGACGCGGACCGGGTCGAGCGTGGCGAGTTCCATCTCGATGCCGTAGCGCAGCACCGGACCGTCGGCCGCATGAGCGCAGAACGCGGCGAGCGCCAGGGCGACACCCGACGCCAGCGCGCCGGGTCGGAATCTCCGGTGGGAGGAAGAGAACGGGAGTGCGTGGATGGCCATGAGTGCGAACCTTGGGTGATCGAGTCGGTGAAGAGGGAAGTCCCTGTGTCCGACGCCCATTGTTTTGGCCGCACGCGCTTTTGTCGTGTTCGCTGTCGTGGCCCGGTCTTAACTGGAAGTTAAGACGGCGCACGATATGGCGCAGGTTGGGAGCGTCCGCACGCCGCAGGCGATCGCATGCCTGAAGGCGCACCGGTGCGGTGCGATGCGGTGCGACTCAGGCGTCCTGCGTGAGCAGCGCGAGATTGCGTTCGAGCAGCACGCTGCGCAGCGCGCGTGTGAAGGCCTGCGACGCGGGTGAGGACGAACCCGTGCGCAGCCGCACCAGGTCCGCGACGATGGGCGGCGCGTCTTCCACCGCGACCACCATGAAGTCGCCCATCGGCCAGCCCAGCAGCGAGTACTCGTCGACCAGCGCGATGCCCGCGCCGGCATGCACCAGCGCGCAGGCGTTCTGCGGCGAACCGACTTCCATCGCGGTCATCGGCACGTCGTCATATTCGGCGAAGAGGTTCTCGATGCGCAGGCCGAAGGGCGTGTCGCGTGGATAGGTGATGAGCGGCTGGTCGTGCAGGTCGCGCACGGTGATCTGCTTCTTCTTCGCGAACGGATGCTTGGGCGGACACACGCAGACCAGCCGGCCGCGCGCGATCGGCGTGGTCTCGAGATTCGGATGGTTCATCGGCAGGATCGACACGCCGACATCGACCTGCCCGGTCAGCATCCGCTCCTTCAGGTGCTCGTGGTTCAGGCACTGGAAATGCACACGGACATCGGGATTGCCGTTGCGGAAATACGCGATGGCCAGCGGCACCAGCATCTGGCCGATGCTGGGGCTGGCCGCAATGCTGACCATGCTGTGGCGCCGGCCCGCCAGCTCGGTGGTGAGCCGGTCTAGCCGCTTGACGCCGCGATACACCAGCTCGACCTCCTGGTACATCTGGTGCGCTTCGGCCGTGGGATAGAGGCGGCCCTTCACCCGCTCGAACAACGGGAAGCCCAGGCGGCTTTCGGTATGCGACATCACCCTGCTCACGGCCGGCACCGACACGTGCAGAAGCCGCGCCGCGTCGCTGATCGAGCCGGTGCTCATGATCGCGTTGAAGACCTCGACCTGCCGAAGATTCATCGCATTGCGCTCCAGCGAGGCGCTCTCCGGGAGGCGCCACGCGCCATGCCCGGTTCATTCGATCCGATAGCCATGGTCACGAAAGCAAGCAAGTTGCTTGCCCGGCGGCCATGAGGGTCTTTATGCGCGACTCGATGGCAGGAAGTCCAGCAACGCCGCGTTGAAGGCGTCGGCCTGTTCGATGTTGGACAAATGGGCCGCCTGAAGTCGACGGAGCTGCGCGTGCGGCAAGTCCTCGTACAAGGCGAGCGTGGCGGTCCATGGCGTGGTGAGGTCGTCCGTGCCGCCGATCAGCAGCAAGGGATGGCGGATGCCGCCGAGCGTGCCGCGCAGGTCCATGTCGCGCAGTGCGGCTGCGCAGCCGGCCCACGCGCCGACCGGCGCGGATGCGATCAGTGCGCGGGTGGACTCGACGATGTCCGGCCGCGCCGCACGGAAGGCCGGCGTGAAGACGCGTTGCGACGAGCCCTCCGCCACACCCGCGAGTCCGGTCGTGCGGACCGACTCGATCTGTGCCCAGTTGGCCGGTCCGCCGAAGTACGGCGCCGAGTTGGCGATGACCGCCGAGGCGATGCGCCCGGGCCGGTTCGCCAGCAGCCAGAGGCCGACCGCGCCGCCCATCGAAATGCCGCACCAGTGCACCTGCGCGATGCCGAGCGCGTCCATCAGAGCGACCGCGTCCTCGCCCATCTGCGCGATGCTGAAGTCGCCGCTGGCCTGACTCTGCGCGCTGAAGCCGCGGGGGTCGTAGCGCAGCACGCGGAAGCGCTCGCGCAGCGCGGCCGCTTGCGCGTCCCACATCGCATGGCGGGTGCCGAGCGAGTTGGACAACATCACGACCGGCGCATCCGCAGGGCCTTCGAGAGTGACGTCGAATACCTCATCCGCCGTCTGGATCACTTGCTTCATCGGGGGTCGCCTTCGGAAATTCCTTGGCATGAATTATCCGAAGCGCGTTGCGCGGCGAGGCTGTCCGGAATGTGCGGCGCCCTTAACTTGGCGGCACATGCGTGCACCAAGATGCGACGCCGCTCCGCACGCATGCATCGGCCGGAGACTCAAGCCGCGGCCAGCGCAGCGGCATCGGCACCTGCCGGAATCCGCATCGGCGCCGCCGGATCGGTCACCGCGCGCCACACCGCCTCGGCAACGTCCTGTGCATGCGTGACCGGCGTGCTGGTGTCGCGCACCCCGGCGAACACGCGCTGCTGGAAGTCCGCGTAGGCCTCGTGCACGCCCTCGCCCATCAGCCGGCGGGCGTTGTCGCCGAAGCGGGTGCCGGGCGCGCGGCCGGGCAGCACCAGGCGCATCCGGACGTCGAACGGCGCCAGCTCCAGCGCGAGCGATTCCGTGAACGCATTCACCGCTGCCTTGCTGCCGGTGTAGACCGCAAGCAAGGGCAACGGCATCAGCGTGACGCTCGACGTGACGTTGACGACCACGCCCGCACGCTGCTGCCTGAACTGCGGCAACACGGCTTGCGTCATCGCGATCGTGCCGAGTGTGTTGGTCTCGAAGACCTCGCGCGCACTCGCCATCGCGATCCCTTCCAGCGGTGCCAGCAGGCCGACGCCTGCGTTGTTGACGAGCGCGTCGATCGGCCCCGCTGCCTCCACGCAACGGCGGATGCTTTCGGCATCGGTGACGTCGAGCGGCAGCAGGCGAAGGCGGTCGGACGACGGCAGCAGACCGTCGTGCGGCGTGCGCATCGTGGCGATGACGCTGAACGCGGGCGACTTCGCACTGATTCCCGCCGCGCGCAGCTTTGCGACATCGAGCCTTGACCGCAAGCCGCCTGTCGAAGGGGAAACCGTCAGCACGCCGATCGCGCCGATGCAGGGCGGCGCGCGCGTCGGCGATCCGAACGGCACGGTGGATGTGCGCATGCTCGTGGGCAATTGCGTCTTCGGTTCCCCGGACGCCGCCCTGCTGGTGCCGCTGCTGCCGCTGCTGCCGCAATGGGTGCACGTGCGCGGAGAACACCGCCTGTCGACGCTGGTCCAGTTGATCGGCGACGAGTCCCGAACCGATCGACCCGCGCGCGAGATCGTGATGGCCCGCCTGCTGGAGGTGTTGCTGATCGAGGCCCTGCGGTCGACCGCCAATACCGCGGCATCGCCGGGTCTGGTGCGCGGGCTGTCCGATCCGAAGCTGGCCTTGGCGCTGCGATGAGGCAGCGCGAACTCGCCATCGCCGACATCGCGGAGCGCGTGGGCTATGGCTCGGTCAGCGCTTTCGGCGTGGCGTTCACGAGGCATGTCGGCGTGCCGCCCGGGCGGTATTCGAAGACAGGGAACGAAGTCGCTACCGAAGCTGTCGTTCCTGTCTGAGGGACGGCTTCAGCAGCCAGAATCGCCGCATGGACCTGCTCAAGACCTTCGCGCTGTTCGTCGCCACCGCTCTCGCCGAGATCGTCGGCTGCTACCTGCCCTATCTCTGGCTGAGGCAAGGTCACTCGGCATGGTTGCTGGTGCCGGCCGCCGCGTCGCTGACGCTGTTCGCCTGGCTGCTGACGTTGCACCCGGCAGCGGCCGGCCGCGTCTATGCGGCGTACGGGGGGGTGTACATCGGCGTGGCGCTCCTGTGGCTGTGGGGCGTGGACAAGATCCAGCCGACCGCCACGGACTGGGTCGGCGCGGCGGTCAGTCTGCTGGGGATGTTCATCATCATTGCGGGCCCGCGGTTGGCGCGCTGATCTTCGGCAGCTGGAACACCGCACGGCGTGATCATGCAGCCCTCGACCTACGGCACCGACAACCACTGCATGGTCGATGCGATGCGGCGCCGGCGCATCCGGGTCGACAACGCGGTGGCGTTCCATCGCTTCGGCTGACGCACCGGGCCGCACCATGCGGCCCGCGTGAATTCGGCCATACCGCCGCAACCGGAGCCCGCTGCGTGGGCTCGGAAATTGCGTCGCGCATCGAGCCGCATCCTGCGCCTTCGGATGGGCGAAGATGACCACCATGCCGAACCTCGACGCTCCCTCGCTCGCGCTGATCGATGCCTGCTCCAGGGCCTCGCTCGAACTCCTCGAAGCCAACCTCACGCCGCACGGCATCCTGGCCGCCAGCCGCACCGAAGCCGCGATCGCCCGGCGCTACACGCGCATCTTCGGCCGCGATGCCGCGATCTGCGTGATGGCGATGTGCGGCAGCGGCGTACCGGCGCTCGAACAAGGCGCAATCGCCAGCCTCGATGCGCTCGCGGCGCAACAGGCGGCCAACGGACAGATCCCCAAGTACGTCGACCCCGAAGGCCAGGACGCCGACTTCTGGTATCTCGGCTGCATCGACGCCACGCTGTGGTGGCTGATCGCGGTGGACCACGTTCGGCGCCACGGGGACGTCGGTGAAGCGCACTGGGCCGACGGCGTGCGCCGCGCGATCGACTGGCTGCTGGCGCAGGAACACCAGCACTTCCGGCTGCTGCAGCAGAACGAGGCCAGCGACTGGGCCGACATCATGCCGCGTTCAGGCTACGTGCTCTACAGCAACGCGCTCTGGTACGAGGTGAAGCGCCGCTTCGCGATCGGCCATGCGGAAGAAACGCTGTACCACTTCAACCACCTGTTCAACCCGTTCCAGAGCGACCTGCCCGAATACCACCGTGCCCGGCTCCTGCGGCATTACGCGCGCCGTGGCCGGCGCGACCCCGGCCTGTTCCTGAGCTTCGTCAATCTGGCGGTCGTCGGCGACGAGGGCGACGTGTTCGGCAACCTGCTCGCCATCCAGAGTGGACTGGCCGACGAGCCGATGGCGCACCGCATCGTGAAGACCATCACAGAGGCGCGCGCGAGCGACCCGTATCCGCTGCGCGTGGTGCTGCACCCGCTGTCGCAGCAGCATGAACTCTGGCGCGCCTACATGGGCCGTCACCAGCAGAACATCGTCCACCAGTACCACAACGGCGGCATCTGGCCCTTCGTCGGCGGCTTCTGGGTCATGGCGCTGGCCCGGCTCGGCCTGCACGCGCAGGCCTGGCCCGAACTGGTCAAGCTCGCGCATTCGAACCAGGTCGACGACTGGCGCTTCACCGAGTGGTTCCATGGCAAGACGCTGGCGCCGAAGGGGATGGCCGGTCAGAGCTGGAATGCAGCGACGTTCCTGCTGGCGCACCGGGCGCTGCAGGGGAGCGATGCAGGCTGGTGAGGCCGGGCGCCTGTCGAGGATGTCGAGGCTGTCGAGGCTGTCGAGGCTGTCGAGGCTGTCGAGGCTGTCGAGGCTGTCGAGGCTGTCGAGGCGACCTTCGCACGTTCCGGTCGAACCACAGGTACAGCCCGCTGCCGAGCACGACGATCGCGACCAGGTCGAGCAACGCCCAGACGATCTTCAGCGGCAGTCCGCCGTAGTCGCCGAAATGCAATGGCCGTGACAGCTGCAGGAGACGCAGGTACGCCGGCATCCGGGCCACGGCCGTGAGCCGGCCCGTCTGTGCATCGACCAGCGCGGCCGTGAACAGCCGGTGCGTCAGCGCGGTGTTCCCGTTGGTCCAGATCAGGAAGTGGTGCGGGTTCGAAAAGGACTGACTCGGAAAGATGATGCTGGTGATGTTGCGCCCGGGCAGCGCCGCCGTCACGGCATCGGCGCCCGACTGGACGGCGTGCGGCTGCACCGCCAGCGGCGGCAGGTGCCTGTAGTCCTGCAGCAGCGCGCTCATGCCGGTGCGGCGCCAATGCGCGGACAGGGGCTTGGACAGTTCGTTGAATATGCCCGTGCCGCCGACGACGATGGCCCACGCCACGATGCAGATGCCGAGCAGGTTGTGCCGATCGAGCCAGCGCGAGCGTCGTGCCCGGGTGCGCACCGCGCCGAAATCGAGCCGGCGCATGTACGGCCCGTACAGCGCGATGCCGGAGACGAGCGACAGCACGAAGATCAGCCCGACCACGGCAAGCACCATCTCGCCCGCGAAGCCCGCCGTGAGGTCGGTGTGCAGCTGGCGTGCCCAGGCCATCGCGGAGCCGGGCCGCACGCCGGTGGCCGGCGAATCGACCACCAGCGCGCCCGTGCGCATGTCGAACTCGACCCGGTGATCGCGGCTGCGATCGGGCACGTCTGCCGGCGCCATCACCACCTTCGCACGCGGCTCGTCGTCGTCGATGAAGACGAAGCGCACGATCTCGCCAGGGTGGCGGGTGCGGGCCGCGCGCACGATTCGGTCGAGGCTCTCCCTGTTCGCGGCGGCCGGCCCGGCGATCTCCGGCAACGGCACGCTGTCGGCCGCCTCGATCTCCTGCGAGAAGATCAGCGGCAGGCCGGTGATGCACAGCACCAGCAGGAACAGCGTGCAGACGAGGCTGCTCCAGGTGTGGAGCAAGCGCCATCCGCGCAGGGCGCGCGGGGTCAAGGCCATCAGAAGTCGAAGGTCGCCGACAGCAGGAAGGTCCGCGGTGCGCCGCGAGCCAGGCCGAAGGAACTGGACGCGGCGGCCCAGTAGTTCCGGTCTGCCAGGTTCTCGATGCCGGCGCGCACGGTGGTCGGCAGGCCGCCCACGCGGGTCCGGTAGCGCGCGCCGACGTCGACCCGCGTCCACGCCGGAATGCTCTGCGTGTTGGCCGTGTTGTAGTACTGCGAGGAGGTGTAGATCAGGCGGCCGGTGAGCGTCAGGCCATCGGCGGACGGCACGTCCCATTCGCCACCGAGGTTGAACTGCGTGGTGGGCACGCCGATCGCCTTGTTGCCGTCGAACAGTCCGTTGGCCGTGCGCGTCTGCACGCCCTTCATGAAGGTGACGCCACCCAGCAGCCGCACACCGCGCGCCACCTCGCCGAAGGCATTGAGCTCGAGCCCGCGGTTGCGCTGCTCTCCGTCGACGCGGTAGGTGTTGGTGGCGGTGTCGGTGAGCCCGCTCGGCTGCTCGATCTGGAACAGGCTCGCGGTCGCTGCGAGGCGGCCGAAGTCGTACTTGGCGCCGGCCTCGTACTGCCTGGCGCGCAGCGGCGCGAACATCTCGCCCGCGTTGAGCGTGCCCGCGGGCGCGCTCGGCCCCTGGCTCAGACCTTCGATGTAATTGCCGTAGAAGCTCAGCGTCGGCGTCATCCGCACCACCAGGGCGGCCGCAGGCGTGACCCGCTGTTTGTCATAGGCGGTGGTGGGCGCGCCCGTCGTCGCATTGAAGTTCTGCACCTCGACCTTCTGCTGGCGCAGGCCCAGCGTGAGCTGCACCCGGTCGTCCAGCCAGTGCAGCGTGTCGGCCAGCGCCACGCTGCTCAGGTCGGACTCCGCGGTCCTCGGTGCCGTGCTGCTGTAGCCGCTCAGGTTCACCGGCGCGATGGCCGGTGGGTCGTACATGTTGCCGGTGTAGGTCGAGATCACCGGCGCGAGCACGCCCGACTCGGTATGCAGCGTGCTCGCGTTCAGGCTGATCTCGTGGCGCAGGCTGCCGGTGTCCACGCGCCCGCGCAGGCCGACGAGGCTGGTCCGGGTGTCCGAATAGGTCGGCTGGTAATACTGGTTGGCGCGGAAGTCGCCGGCTGCGTTGCGCACGTAGATGAAGTTGTAGAGGCCGAGGAAATCGTTGCTGCGCGCGCCGGCCGCCGCGAAGGCGGTCAGGTTCGGGCCCAGGTCGATCTCGCCCTGCACCATCGCGAACCGGTCCTTCGACTGCGCGAAGTACCACGGCTGGCCCAGGCTGAGGGTGTTGTCCGGCGCGCGCGGTATCTGGAAGGTGGCGTTGTCCGTGTAGGCGATGCGGGTCGGCGCATCGGTGCGCATGTCGTGGTAGCCCAGGTCGGCAGACAGGCGCACACCGTCGCCACGGTAGTCCAGCCCCAGCGTGGCGGAACCCGCACGCTGCGACTGCTCGTCCACGCCGGTCTCGCCATCGCGGTAGGCCCCGTTGAAGCGAATGCCCCAGCGCTTGTCGTCGCCCAGGCGCCGGCCGATGTCCACATGCGTGCCCCATTGGGCGCCGGAGTAGTAGCTGGTCGTGAGTTGCGTCAATGGGTCGTCGCTGGCGCGTTTGGTCACGAGGTTGATGTTGCCGCCGATGCCGCCGGTCGGCGACATCCCGTTGAGCAATGCGCTCGGCCCCTTGAGGATTTCCACCCGCTCGATCGATTCGAGCCCGCCCGTCATCTGCGGCGCGACGATGCCGTGGAGCCCGTTGACTGCCATGTCGGAGGTCTGCGTGGGAAAGCCGCGGATGGTGAACTGGTTGATGTAGCTTCCATCCGGCCAGATCGTGCGCACGGACGGATCGTTCTTCACGACATCGCCGATCGTGCGGGCCTGCTGGTCCTGGATGCCTTCGGCGGTGAAACTGGTGAGGTTGAACGGCGTGTCGAGGAAGTCCTTGCGACCCAGCAGCCCTGCGCTGCCGCCGCGCGCCACCTGGCCGCCGGCATAGGCGGGTGCCAGCGCGCCGGACGCGGCCGCGCTGGCCGTCACGGTGACTGCGGCGAGCGTGCCTGCGGACGCGCCACCGGCGTCCACAGCCGATGCGGCGGCCGGCGCTCTGCGCAGCGAGTACTCGCCGCCGGCCGTCCGCGTGGCCGTCAGCCCGGTGCCCGCCAGCAGCAGCCGCAGCGCATCGACGATCGCGTGGCGTCCGCCAACGCCGGGGCTCTGGAGGCCGGCCGTCAGGCTGGCGTCCACGGCGATCTGGATGCCCGACTGGCGGCCGAAGCGCAGCAACGTCTGGTCGAGCGTGCCGGCCGGGATGTCGAAATTGACGATGCTCCCGGCCGCCAGGGGCGCGCCCTGCGCATGGGCCGACGGCACCAGCGCGGCCAGGCACACGCAAAAAATTGCGTGCGCGACCGGATGGCGCGCCATGCCGGGCAGGGCTCGGGCGCGAGACGCGTGGAGGGACGGAGATGCGCGGTTGGGCGCCATATGCGGGTTCCTTGCAGGACGATGGACAAATGCCGTCGGCGCGCCCGGGGAAGGCGTTCGCGCAGCGGCTCTGACAGGTAAGCCCCGCAAGATCGAGAAAACTGCCACCCGGGCAGAAAAAATATCAGCGCGGCACGCGCGGCCCGACCGTCACCCAATAGCGCGTGAGGCGCGATACCGTCACCGGAAGGGTCCGCTCGAGCGAGGCGAGCACACGCTCGGACGGGTCGGCGCCATCCAGCGGCCAGACGCCGGTGACGCGCAGGTCGGCCACCGCCGGGTCGCAACGAAGCCTGCCACTGCGGTAGCGACCGAGTTCGGCAATCAGGTCGGCCAGCCGCATGCGCTCGGCCATCAGCGTGCCGTCGACCCAGGATTGCG
>CAIQMJ010000873.1 GCA_903872875.1 uncultured Variovorax sp. | reverse complement strand
TGCCCGTGACCCGCCACGACTCGCCGTCCTTGACGGCGCGGCATGCGACGCTCGCCACGTCGGAGCCGGCATTGGGCTCGGACATCGCGAACGCGCCGACCATTTCGCCGGTCGCCATATTCGTGAGGTACCGCTTGCGCTGCGCCTCGCTCATCATGTGGCTGCCGATCAGCAGGTTGCCGCGCACGATGATCGAGCCAACCGACATCCAGCCGCGCGCGAGTTCTTCGGACACCAGGCAGTACTCGAAGCAGCCCATGCCCTGCCCGCCGTATTCCTCGGGGATCAGGATGCCGAAGTAGCCCATCTCGCCGAGCTTGTCGCGCAGCGACATCGGAATGTCGGCCTGCTCGGCATCGAGCTTGTTGGCCAGCGGGATGACCTCGCGGCGGGTGAACTCGCGCGCATGCTCCTGGATCATGCGGCGCTCGTCGGTCATGTAGCTCATGTCGTCTTCCTTCGCGGAACCATGTTGGTACGGACGAACGAGATGACCCGCTCCTCGCGTTGATTGAAGCCTTCGGTGTGCCAGCTGGCGATGCCCATGCCGGGGTTGGAGCCGGAGTCGCGCAGCTTCACGACCGTGCTGCGCGCCGTCAGCGTGTCGTCGGGGTAGACCTGCGCGCCATAGACCAGGTCATCGACGCCGAGAAAGGCGCCGCCGATCTCCGACAGGTCTTCCACGGACAGGCCGAAGACCACGGAGAACACCAGCATCGGGTTGATCGGCGTTTCCGGATGGCCCAGGGCGCGGGCGTATTCCAGGTTGAAGTGCAGCGGGTTGAAGTGCAGCGTCAATGTCGAGAACAGCGTGCCTTCGGTCTGGCGCAAGGTACGGCCCCAGTGGTGCTCGAAAACGCGGCCGAGTTCGAAGGCCTCGAACACGTTGCCCTTTTCCATCAGGACCGCGGATTGCGCGAATGCATGTGCCATGGCAGTTACCGCGTTCCGTGCCGGGCCGGCTTGCCGGCCATCGCGCCGGTATCAGCTGAAAACATGGAACTTCCTTTTCATCACATCGAAAATGTTGATGAAATTTAACTTCCATGAAAATCAGTGTCAAGGCTTTTTTAAACCACACTTGAACTTGATAGTTCATTTTTCGTGTGGTTAAAATCCGCGCACTCAGGCGGCGTGTGCATCCGGACACGACTGCCACCCCTCGGCCCGACGCCTCGAACGGCCGAAGAATCAATCAGGAGCAGATGTCGATGTCCGAGAACACGGTCCCCAAGAAGGGGCGCACCAAGGTGGCAAGAGCAATAAACAAGCCCGCTGTGCCGGGTCCGGTGCTGGAGACGCCCAAGCTGCCGGCGCCCAGGCCGCAGGTGGAGGACGGCGAGGAGCTGGTGGCGGACGAGGATGCGCAGATCGGCACCGTCGTGCGCAGCGAGCGCCACAAGCGGAGCTGGTCGCTCGGGCAGCTATCCGAGGCCGCGAACATCTCGATCGGCATGCTCAGCCAGATCGAGCGCGGGCTGGCCACGCCATCGCTGAAGACGCTGCGGCTGCTGGCCGCTGCGCTCGAAGTACCGATCATCCATTTCTTCGATGCGTCGGCGCCCGACAAGCAGGTCTCACCCTTCATCGTGCGTGCCAACGAACGGCATTGCATGGACATGATGAAGTCGACCGGCATCAACAAGATGTTCCTGATGCCGCCGGGCACCGGCCTGCTGGAGATGTGGGAATTCCGCTTCGCGCCGGGCGGCAGTTCGGGCGGCGCGCTCTACAACCACCAGGGCGAGAAGGCCGGACTCGTGCTGTCGGGCCGCATCCGGCTCTGGCTCGGCGAGGAGTCCTTCGTGCTCGAACAGGGCGACAGCTTCCGCTTCGCCAGCATGATGAAACACCGCATCGAGAACGACTTTCCGGAGGAGGCGCGGGTGGTGTGGGTCATCACGCCGCCGACCTCCGGTTCCCACGCGCCGGCCCGCCAGTAAGGCAAGGCAGGCCGCGCCTTTCATCCCGGCGGCGCAAGGCCGCAACGACTGGAGCAGACGTTGAAGAAACTACTGGTGGCCAACCGCGGCGAGATCGCGCGCCGCATCTTCAGGGCGTGCCGCCTGCGCGGCATTGCGACCGTGGCCGTGTATTCGGAAGCCGACCGCGAGGCCGCGCACGTCGCGGAAGCGGACGAGGCGCATCCGATCGGTCCGGCGCCGGCACGCGAGAGCTATCTCGTCGCCGAGCGGATCCTCGACGTGGCCCGGCGCGCCGGGGTCGACGCGGTCCATCCCGGCTACGGCTTCCTGTCGGAGAACGCGGCCTTCGCGCAGCAGGTGACGGCCCAGGGCCTGACCTGGGTCGGCCCTGCGGCATCGAGCATCGTGCAGATGGGCGACAAGCAGAAAGCGCGCGAGATCGCACAGGCTGCTGGCGTTCCCGTGGTTCCGGGCAGCCATGCCTCGGGAGACCTCGCAGCCGAGGCCGGCAAGGTCGGCTTTCCCCTGCTCGTCAAGGCCGCTGCGGGCGGTGGCGGCATCGGCATGCGGCGGGTGGACCGCGCCGATCAGCTGGCGAGCGTCCTGGAGAGCACCCGGTCGATGGCCGGCAAGGCCTTCGGCAACGACGCTGTCTATCTCGAGCGCTATGTGGCCCAGGCCCGCCACGTCGAGGTCCAGGTGTTCGGCTTTGGCAATGGCGAGGCGATTCACCTGATGGAGCGGGACTGCTCGCTGCAGCGCCGCTTCCAGAAAGTGATCGAGGAGAGCCCCGCGCCGGACCTGCCCACCGCGGTGCGCAACCGGATGGCCGAGGCCGCCGTGAAGCTTTGCGGTGCCACCCGCTATGCGGGCGCGGGCACGGTGGAATTCATCGTCGATGCGCTGACGCACGAGTTCTTCTTCCTTGAGATGAACACGCGCATCCAGGTCGAACATCCGGTGACGGAAGCGGTCACCGGGCGCGACCTGGTCGGCATGCAGCTGGACTTCGCG
>CAIQMJ010000872.1 GCA_903872875.1 uncultured Variovorax sp. | reverse complement strand
TCCAGGCCGACCACCTTGTCGACCGCGTCGCCGCGGCCGGTCACGATGATCAGGCCGCAGTGCCAGTGCTCGCGCAGCTTGCGCGCGATCTCGAAGCCGTCCTCGCCGGGCAGCCCCAGGTCGAGCAGCACCAGCGCGGGCGCATCGCGGGCCATCAGGTCCATGAGCATGCGGCCCGAGTGCAGCTGGCTGATACGGAAGCCGTGCACCTGGAGGTAGTTGGCCAGCAGCAGCGTGATGTCTGCTTCGTCGTCGAGAACGGCGAGGTGGGTGGGAGAAGTCACTGCGGCATGTTAGCCGCACGGCGAGACGATTGCGACACCTCATGGCTCGGGTGCCGCTTGGCGCGGCAGGCCGGGCCCGTCCCTGTGGCCGGGGGCTACGCCTCGTCGTCCGTCATGCGCATCACGATGCGACCTTCGATGGCGCCCCGGCGCATGCGGTCGAGTACCGCATTGATGTTGTCGATCCGGTCTTCCGCGTAGATCGTGTGCACCTTGCCTTCGCCGGCGAACGCAAGCGCCTCCTGCAGGTCCTTGCGGGTGCCGACGATCGAACCGCGCACGGTCTTGGCGTTGAGCACCACGTCGAAGATCGGCAGCGCGAAGTCGCCCGGCGGCAGACCGACCAGCGACATCGTGCCGCGCTTGTGCAGCATGCCCAGCGCCTGCGCGAAGGCCGGGCGCGACACCGCCGTCACCAGCACGCCGTGCGCGCCGCGCAGGCTGCGCTGCACTTCCAGCACCGGATCCTGGCGCGCCGCGTTGATCACCATGTCGGCGCCGAGCCGGGTGGCGAGGGCGAGCTTGGCGTCGTCGATGTCCACGGCGATCACGTGGAAGCCCATCGCCCGCGCGTACTGCACGGCCAGGTGGCCCAACCCGCCGATGCCGGATATGGCGACCCAGTCGCCGGGCTTGCAGTCGAGCACCTTCAGTCCCTTGTAGACCGTCACGCCCGCGCACAGCACCGGGGCGATCTCCGAGAAGCCGACGTTGGCCGGCAACTGGCCGACGTAGCCGGGGTCGGCCAGCACGTATTCGGCATAGCCGCCGTTCACGGTGTAGCCGGTCATCTGCTGGCCATCGCAGAGCGTCTCCCAGCCGGTGATGCAATGCTCGCAATGGCCGCAGGCGGTGTGCAGCCAGGGCACGCCGACGCGGTCGCCTTCCTTGACGAGCCGCACGCCCGCGCCGACCGCCGCGACATAGCCCACGCCTTCATGGCCCGGGATGAACGGCAGGCTGGGCTTGACGGGCCAGTCGCCATCGGCGGCATGCAGGTCGGTGTGGCACACGCCCGACGCCACGACCTTCACGAGAATCTGCCCGGGCTGCACCTCGGGGATCGGAACCTCCTCGATCTGCAGCGGTTGGCCGAAGGTGTGGACGACGGCGGCTTTCATGGTCTGCATGAGGTGCTCCTGGCGTGACTGGATGTGGGCGTTGCGCGATCGCGATGGGTCATTCGATCGCCAGAGCGGCGGTCGGCAAGCTGACGCGCAGCGGCGCGGCGGCTTCGCCAGCCGCGGCCGCCTTGGCCGCTTCGGGCGCGCGCACTAGCAGCACCGGCACAGTGGCGTAGCGCAGCACGTTCTCGGCACTGCTGCCCAGCACCAGCCGACCGACGCCGCGCCGGCCGTGGGTGCCCAGCACGATCAGGTCCGCCGGCCAGTTGATGGCCTCGGCCGTGATCGTTTCGTGCACCGTGCCGCCGAAGTTGTCGTGCTGCACGGTGTCGACGGCAATGCCCGCAGCCTTCACCTCGGCCAGCGCGTCGGCAAGGACGCGCGCTCCGTCCTTCTGCAGGTCTTCCATCCAGTTGCCGGCGTAACCGACGTAGCCGTTCATCGCGAGCGCGAAGGACAGTTCGTCGACCACATGGAGCAGGCGGATGCGCCCGCCGGTGAGCGCCGCGAGACGGATCGCTTCCTGGAGGCCGCGCTTCGATGTCGTGCTGCCGTCGACCGGCACAAGAATTCGCTGGTACATGTGCATTCCTTGGATGTGAGGGATGCGGCCAGTATGTGAAGACCGGTGGGGCTGCGGTCTTGACGTGCGTCAAGCCGTTGTGCGATGCCGCTGCCGGTGCGGACGGTGACGACGATGCCGCCTGGGTTGATCTGCATCAACCGTCGGGCAGTTGGCGCTTCTTACATTGCTCTGGCACCCCTGAGCGATTCGTCACCGTGCGGTCCCGTTCCCGGCAGGTGCGCCTTCCCACAATCCCGATCTCCACGCATCCATGCCGACTGTTCCGACGACTCTTCGCCTGCCCGGTGCTGCGGAGCGCATCGACCCCACCGTGCATGCGGCGATGGCGCGGGCGACGTCCTCGCTCTCCATGGCGTCCGCATTGCTTGCCGCGGCCGACTGGGCGCTGCATCTGGCGGCTTCGCCCGGCAAGATGGCGGACCTCGCCGCCCTGGCCGCGGACGACGCGTTTCAGCTGGCCGCGGCAAGCGTCGGTGCGGCAACGGACACCTCGGCGCATCCGCCCGATCGGCGCTTCGCGGCGCCGGAGTGGAGCCTGTGGCCCTTCAATCTCATGCACCAGGCATTCGCATCGAGCGAGCGCTGGTGGGACGAGGCGACACACGGCGTCTGGGGTGTCGAGAAGCATCACGCGGACCTGGTCTCGTTCGGCGCCCGCCAGTGGCTCGACATGCTGTCGCCCGTCAACCAGTTCGCGACCAATCCGGTGGCGCTGTCGCGCACGGCCGCGCAGGGGGGCGCCAATCTCGCGCGCGGCATGCGCAACGCGCTGGAGGATTTCCAGCAGCTGGCGACCGGCGCCGCGCCCCCGGGAACCGAGGCCTTCATCCCGGGGCGGGACGTGGCGATCACGCCCGGCAAGGTGGTGTTTCGCAATCGCCTGATCGAGCTGATGCAGTACGCGCCGACCACGGAAAAGGTGCATCCGGAACCGGTGCTGATCGTGCCGGCCTGGATCATGAAGTACTACATCCTCGACCTGTCGCCACGGAACTCGCTGATCCGCTACCTGGTGGCGCAGGGCCACACCGTATTCTGCATCTCGTGGAAGAACCCGGATGCGGACGACCGAGACCTGGGCATGGAGGACTACCTCGGCCTCGGTTTCCACGCCGCGCTCGCGGCGGTGAACGCGATCGTGCCGAAGCGCCGGGTGCATGCCGTGGGCTACTGCCTGGGCGGCACGCTGCTGGCCATCGCCGCGGCTGCCATGGCGCGCGACGGCGACACGCGCCTCGCGTCGCTGACGCTGCTCGCCGCGCAGACCGACTTCACCGAGCCCGGCGAGCTGGGGCTGTTCATCGACGAGGGCCAGGTCAGCGTGCTGGAAGCCGAGATGGCCCGGACCGGTTACCTGAGCGCGTCGCAGATGGCCGGCGCCTTCAGCATGCTGCGGTCCTACGACCTGCTCTGGTCGCGCCTGGTCAATGAATGCCTGCTCGGCGAACGCGCACCGATGAGCGACCTGATGGCGTGGAATGCCGACGCGACACGCATGCCGGCGCGCATGCATTCGCAGTACCTGCGCGGCTTGTTCCTCGGCAACGACCTTGCCGAAGGCCGCTATCTCGTGGCCGGCCGGCCGATTGCGCTGAGCGACATCACGCTGCCGGTGTTCCTGGTGGGCACCGTGACCGACCATGTCGCGCCCTGGCGTTCGGTCTACAAGCTGCACCACGAGCTGGTGTCGGACATCCGCTACGTGCTGACCAGCGGCGGCCACAACGCGGGCATCGTGAGCGAGCCCGGCCATCCCCATCGCTCCTACCAGATGGACGACCGGCCGGCTGGCGGAACCGCCGTCGCGCCGGACGCATGGCAGGCTGCGGCGCCGACGACCGAGGGTTCCTGGTGGCCGGCCTGGTGCACCTGGCTGCAGACGCGTTCGGGCGCACCGGCCCGGCCGCCGTCCGTGGGGGCTGCCGGCAAGGGCTTCCCCGTGCTGGGCGCAGCGCCGGGGCGCTACGTGCAGGAGAAATGATGCGGGCATCGACACCCCGTGCGGCCATCGGATCCGCCTGCACCCTCGCGCTGACCCTGATGCTGGCCGGCTGTGCAGGCATGGCGCCGGGCTATGCGCCGCCGCCGCTGCCCGTACCCGCGGCGTATGCCGACACCGGCGAAGCCGCCATGCCCGGCGATGTGCGGTCCGCCGCCTCGACCGCCTGGCGCGACTACTTCGCCGATCCGCAATTGCAGGCGCTGATCGCGCTCGCGCTCGACCACAATCGCGACCTGCGCCTGATGGTCCTGCACGCCGACGAGGCGCGCGCCGCCTACGGCATCCAGCGGGCCGACCTGCTGCCCACCATCGGCCTCAGCGCGAGCGGAGCCCGCTCCCGCGTCCCTGGCGACCTCAACGTGACCGGGCGGCCGGTGGTCGGCGGCGACTACGAGGTCGGCGTCGGCCTGTCGTCCTGGGAACTGGACTTCTGGGGGCGCGTCAGCAGTCTCAAGGATGCGGCGCTGGAGAACTACCTTGCGTCGGAAGAAGCGCGGCGGGCTGCCACGGTGCATCTGGTCGCGCAGGTGGCCGACGCCTACCTCGCATTGCGCGAGCTGGACGAGCGCCTCGCCATCGCGCAGCAGACGGTGGCCAGCCGGCGGGAATCGTTGCGCATCTTCCGGCGCCGCGAGCAGGTCGGCGCGACCTCGCGCCTCGACCTGCTGCAGGTCGAAACGCTGGTGACGCAGGCGCGCTCGCTGCAGGTGCAACTGATGCAGTCCCGCGCCGCGCAGGCCCATGCGCTGGCCTTGCTGGTCGGCGCCGATGCGGGCCTGCCTGCGCTGGCGCCGCCGTTGCGCGATGACGCGGCCGTGATGCCCGAACTGCGCGCCGGCCTGCCTTCGGACCTGTTGAGCGCCCGCCCCGACATCGTCGCGGCCGAGCATCAGTTGAAGGCCGCACACGCCAGCATCGGCGCCGCCCGCGCCGCCTTCTTCCCGCGCGTGATGCTGACCGGCAGCCTGGGCAGCGCGAGCGCCGAGCTCGATGGCCTGTTCGCCAGCGGCAGCCGTGCCTGGACCTTCGTGCCCAGTGTGTCGTTGCCGCTGTTCGATGCCGGCCGGAACCGCGCGGCGCTCGATCTGGCGGAAGTCCGCCGCGAGCTCGCCGTGGCGAACTACGAGAAGACCGTGCAGACCGCCTTCCGCGAAGTGGCCGATGCGCTGTCGGCGCGGCAGCGGCTGGCCGAACAGGTGGGCGTCCAGCAAGAAGCCCGCGCCGCGCAGGCCGAGCGGGCGCGGCTGGCCAAGCTGCGCTACGACAACGGCGCAGCCGCGTTCCTCGAGGTGCTCGATGCGCAACGCGACCTGCTGTCGGCCGAGCAGCAACTGGTGCAGACGCGCCGGGCGCTGCTGTCCGCACGCGTCGGCCTGTACGCCGCGCTGGGTGGCGGCACGCAGGCCTCGTCTTCCACTGAATCCACGCCGACCCCATGAGCCCCTCCATCAAGAAAATCCTCGTCCCCGCCGTGATCGCGGTGGCACTCGGCGGCGCCGGCTACCTGGCCTGGGCGCGCTTCAAGCCATCCGGCCCCGGCGAGGGCTTTGCCAGCGGCAACGGCCGCATCGAGGCAACCGAGATCGACGTCGCCACCCGGCTGGGCGGGCGGGTGCAGGAGATCCTCGTGAACGAGGGCGACTTCGTGCAGTCCGGCCAGGTGCTCGCGCGCATGCAGGTCGACATGCTGCAGGCGCAGCGCGACGAGGCCAGCGCCCATCGCGAGCAGGCGCGCAACGCCGTCACCACGGCGCGCGCGCAGGTCGCCGTGCGCGAGAGCGACCGGGCGGCGGCACAGGCGGTGGTGGCCCAGCGCGAAAGCGAGCTCGATGCCGCGCGGCGACGGCTGTCCCGCTCGCAGACGCTGTCGGCCGAAGGTGCCGCATCGGTGCAGGAACTGGACGACGACAGCGCCCGCGTGCGCAGCGTGCAGGCCGCACTGGACGCGGCCCGTGCGCAGGTCACGGCCGCGCAGGCCGGCGTCGATGCGGCGCGCGCGCAGGTCACCGGTGCGGAGTCGTCGCTCACGGCAGGCGTGGCCACGGTCGCGCGCGTGGACGCCGACCTGGGCGACACCCAGCTCAAGGCACCTCGCGACGGCCGCGTGCAGTACCGCATCGCCCAGCCGGGCGAGGTGCTGGGCGGCGGCGGCAAGGTGCTCAACCTGGTCGACCTGGCCGATGTCTACATGACCTTCTTCCTGCCGGAGACGGCCGTCGGCAAGGTCGCACTCGGCAGCGAGGTGCGCGTGATCCTCGATGCTGCGCCGGCCTATGTGATTCCGGCGCGCGTGTCCTTCGTCGCCAGCACCGCGCAGTTCACGCCGAAGACGGTGGAGACCGCGAGCGAGCGCCAGAAGTTGATGTTCCGGGTCAAGGCGCAGATCGATCGCGAGTTGCTGCGCAAGTACCTGCGGCAGGTCAAGACCGGGCTGCCCGGTGTCGCCTGGCTGCGGGTCGATCCGCAGGCCGCCTGGCCGGCCGCGCTGGCGGTCAAGGTGCCGGAGTGAGCGCGGCCGCCGCCGACGGGCCCGGGCCGGTCGCGCGCATCGCGGGTGTGCACCAGCGCTACGGCGCCAACGTCGCGCTCGATGGCATCGACCTGGTCATCCCCGCGGGCTGCCGGGTCGGCCTGATCGGGCCGGACGGCGTCGGCAAGTCCAGCCTGCTGTCGCTGCTGGCGGGCGCACGCGTGGTGCAGGCCGGCCGGGTCGAGGTGCTGGGTGGCGACATGGCTGGCCGGCGGCATCGCGAGGCCGTCTGCCCGCACATCGCCTACATGCCGCAGGGCCTGGGCCGCAACCTCTACCCGACGCTGTCGGTGGAGGAGAACCTGCAGTTCTTCGGCCGCCTGTTCGGCCATGGTGCCGCGGAGCGCCGCCGCCGCATCGACGCGCTGATGCGCAGCACCGGCATGTACCCGTTCCTGTCGCGGCCGGCGGGCAAGCTGTCGGGCGGCATGAAGCAGAAGCT
>CAIQMJ010000871.1 GCA_903872875.1 uncultured Variovorax sp. | reverse complement strand
CCGGCTCCGGAAGTGCAGTCTTTGCAGCATGGAAGAAAACGCGGCAGAGCGCGAACCTTGCAACGCCCCCGGTGGGCTGGCAGGTTCGCCGATGCAGCAATCTGGATGTTCATCCCCTGGCGGGTTGGGCAATCTAGAAAAAGTCGGATCGCCATGGCGGTTCGACGCGACGCATATCGGTTGTCGGCCTTGGCCGTCAACCCGTGTAGGGGAGTCGCCAAGCTGGTTAAGGCACTGGATTTTGATTCCAGCATGCAAAGGTTCGAATCCTTTCTCCCCTGCCAAAACACGAAGAACAGCCCACAGGGGCTGTTCTTCTTGATAGGTGCAGCCCCCGGCTGCATTCACTGAAATCACGGCACGACTGCTGTGAAACCCACGAGATTCGCAGCCATCTGGCCGTGAAGACGACGAGAACACTGGTGGCTCCCTGAAGAGCCAATCGCATTGCTGGACACACACATGCAGGCCCAACATCCTGACTTCATGGTTTTCACCGGCAATGCCAATCCCGGGCTCGCCGCAGAAATCGCCAAGAACCTCGGTACCACGCTCGGTGCGGCGCGCGTCGGCCGCTTCTCTGACGGTGAAGTCACTGTCGAGATCAACCAGAACGTGCGGGCCCGCGACGTGTTCGTCGTCCAGTCGACCTGTGCGCCGACCAACGAGAACCTGATGGAATTGCTGATCATGGTCGATGCGCTCAAGCGCGCATCGGCCGAGCGGATCAGCGCCGTGATTCCCTACTACGGCTACGCACGCCAAGACCGTCGCCCGCGTTCGAGCCGCGTGCCGATCTCGGCCAAGGTCGTGGCCAATCTGCTGCAGACCGTTGGCGTCTCGCGCGTGCTCACGATGGACCTGCACGCCGACCAGATCCAAGGCTTCTTCGATATTCCGGTCGACAACATCTATGCCTCCCCGGTGCTGCTCGGCGACCTTCGCCAGAAGAACTACGAAGACCTGATCGTGGTGTCGCCCGACGTCGGCGGCGTGGTTCGTGCACGGGCGCTTGCCAAGCAGTTGAACACCGACCTCGCGATCATCGACAAGCGGCGCCCGAAGGCGAACGTGAGCGAGGTCATGAATGTGATCGGCGAAATCGAAGGCCGCAACTGCGTGATCATGGACGACATGATCGACACCGCCGGCACGCTGGTCAAAGCCGCCGAGGTACTCAAGGAGCGCGGTGCCAAGAAGGTCTACGCCTATTGCACGCATGCGATCTTCTCGGGCCCGGCCATCGAACGCATTGCGCAGGGTCCGGCGCTGGACGAAGTGGTCGTCACCAACACGATTCCCCTTTCCGACAGCGCCGCAGGCTGCGGAAAGATCCGCCAACTGTCCGTTGCACCGCTGATCGCCGAGACGATCCAGCGCATCGCGAAGGGCGAGTCGGTGATGAGTTTGTTCTCGGACCAGGACCATCTCTTCTGAGATGACGCGCTGATCCACGTTGTTGCAAGACACGTTGGTCAGCCAGCCTTGTTCGAGCAAAAAGCCGGCCTCTTCCGGGAGGCCATTTTGAAACCGGCGCCGCACTGGTCGCGGTCGGCGCTCAAGAAGCGAAACGGCAAGAAGCCTTCGCTCCAAGGAGTTAACTATGAAATTCGTCGCTTTTGAGCGCGCCAAGCAGGGCACGGGTGCGAGCCGCCGTCTCCGCATTTCGGGCAAGACACCCGGTATCGTCTACGGTGGTGAAGCCGCGCCCCAGCTGATCGAAATCGATCACAACGCACTGTGGCACGCCCTGAAGAAGGAAGCCTTCCATGCATCCATCCTCGAGATGGAAGTGGACGGTGCCGTGAGCAAGGTGCTGCTGCGCGACGTGCAGTACCACCCGTTCCGCCAGTTGGTTCAGCACATCGACTTCCAGCGCGTCGATGCCAAGACCCGCATGAACATGAAGGTGCCGCTCCACTTCAAGGGCGAGGAAGAATCCGACGCCGTGAAGATCGACCTGAACCTGGTCAACCACGTGCTGACCGAACTGGAAGTGAATGGCCTGCCGGCCGAACTGCCCGAGTTCATCGAAGTCGACCTGTCGGGCCTGAAGAAGAACGGCACGGTCACGCTGAAGGACATCAAGCTGCCGCGCGGCGTGAAGTGGGTCAGCCACGGCAAGCAGAACGTCGTGCTCGCTTCCGCGACCTCGCCTGTCGTTGAAGAAGAAGCACCGAAGGTTGAAGAAGCTGCCGCGGCACCCGCTGGCAAGGGCGGCAAGCCCGCTGCGAAGACGCCTGCAGCCAAGACCGCAGCAAAGACGCCCGCCAAGAAGTAATCCACTTCTCTGCCTGCGCAGTTCGACGGCCCGCCT
>CAIQMJ010000870.1 GCA_903872875.1 uncultured Variovorax sp. | reverse complement strand
TTCCTGAAGGCACTTGTCAAGCGCCGGCCGCCGCCAGGTGAGGCTGCGCTTTTCGTTCTCGACGACGCCTGGCCGGATGCTGAGACGTTCGCCGAATCGAAGACATTCATGCTCGCAGCCATGGAGGTGGTCCGCAAGAAGTACAAGCTGGGCGATGGGTTGGAGGTCGGCAAGCTCAGAGATTCTTCATCCACCACCTTCCGAGAGAACCATGCATCTCACTCGTCAGCAATCAAAGGCGCGCTTGCTGACTTTCGCGCGGTGACCAACAAGGTTCGAGTGATCTATCTGCCGCTGTTCACCGAACAGAAATGGTCCCGCGAACTTTGGCTGGAGATGCTTTTCCTGGTGCGTTGTGCCTTCATGATGGACACGCAGTTGGGCCTTATGCAGCCGAACAGTCTCGTCCGGGCGGAGGCGGAGAAGTTTGCCAGGGAGGTCATAGATCAGATCCCGCGGAGAGCTGCCAACGACGTGGGAAGAGCGCAGCAATCGCCGATCAGCACATTGCACTCCTTTGTCCAGCTCTATGCTCAGGCGACCGGGATTCCCTACTTCGTCAACATGTCCTGGACCGTAAAGAAGAAGCAGCTGGATTTCAAACCCAGCTCGGACGCTGATGTGGCGGGTGTATCAGTGGCAGCGGTGGGCAATGACAGGCTGGACGTCATGGCCGATACGGTCTATCTCGCCTATCGCGCGAAGGCTTCACCAGGCGACGTTCTTGCAGTCATGAACACCGACAATCTCGGCGCCCCCATGTGCGACAGCAGCATGCTGCCTCTTTCCGGCCCCAACGCCTTTTACGGCTTTGCCTACGATGGCCGCGTGCAGAGCACCGGCGCATGCGCGACCAGCTTTTCCACACCTCGCGTGGCTTGGCTGCTTGCGCTCCGACAGGCTTACAACGCGCCGTTGAAGGAGACGGGGTGGTCGGCTTGGTACCTGAATTTCCAGCAGAGCGTCCTTGCCCTCCAAGGCGGACAGGGGCTCACAACGGCCAAACGATATTGGTTACCCGTGGCCAAGCTGTTTGCGGGGCTTTAGGGGCGGTACTCCGCGCCAGCATCTCCGGCGCTGGGCGCCGCGTTGAGTCATCCGCATGAACGCATGGATTCATGGCATGCGCCTACACGCGGCGCTCCGTCGATTTGAGAGTCTTGACCATCCGTAGAAGCTGACTCACAGGGAACCGCAGCGGAACCTTCCGGCAATCTCGACCTCATCCACTCCATGAAGCGCTACTGGGAAATCGACGCGACGCGGGGGCTCATGCTGGTGCTGATGACCATCACGCACGTACCGAGCATGCTGACCGACCCGGTCGGGCAGCCGTTCGGCTTCGTCTCGGCGGCCGAGGGCTTCGTGTTGCTGTCGGCCTTCGTGTCGGGCCTTGTCTACAGCCGCGTCGGCTACACGCGCGGCGTGGCGGCGATGCGCGAGGCTTTCTGGCGGCGCGCGCTCAAGATCTACCTGATCCAGGCGTTGCTGCTGATCTTCCTGTTCACGGTGATCACCATGGTCGGGCTGAAGACCGGCCAGCCTGCGGTGCACGAACTGCTCAAGTACTACCTCGCGCAGCCGCACGAGGGCCTGCTGTATTCGCTGCTGCTCGTCTACCAGCCCGCGCTGCTCGACATCCTGCCGCTGTACATCCTGTTCATGCTGCTGAGCCCGTGGGTGCTGGTCGCGGCCTTTCGCTTCGGCTGGGGGCGGGTGATGGCGGTGAGCGCCGTGCTGTGGCTGCTTGCACAGTTCAACATGACGCCCTGGCTCTATGGGCATGTCGTTGCGATTCTTGGTGTGCCTGTGCCTTACGGCGAGACCGGTTCGTTCGACACCTTCGCCTGGCAGTTCCTGTGGTTTGCCGGCCTGTGGCTGGGCGCAAGCCGCAGTGCGCCCGATGCGCAGCCGCTGCGCTTCCCGCCCTGGCTGCTGATCGCGTCCGTGGTGGTCACGCTGTACTGCCTTTACTGGCGGCACTACGGTGCGGGCGGCCAGGCGCCGTTCGGCGACGACATGGACATGAACACGCTGCTGTTCGACAAGTGGCGGCTCGCCCCGTTGCGGCTCGTCAATCTCGCGGCGATCTGCATCGTGTCGATCCGCTTCGGACCCGAGATCCTTGCGCGCCTGCCGCGGCCACGCGCGCTGGAGGCCATGGGCTCGGCCTCGCTGTCGGTGTTCTGTGCCCATCTGGTCGTGGTGCTGGTCGTGCTGGCGACCTTCGGCGGCGACCACCGCGTGCGGCCGTGGTGGGGCGACGTGCTGCTGCTGGCCGCGGTGTTCGCGCTGCTCTACGGTGTTGCGCGTGCCGTGGCTTGGTTGGAAGCGCGCACGCCGCGGCCGCCTCGTGGCGGTGGCCGGCGCGAGCCGGTGCCGGCGCGGCAGGCGTTGCAGCCATAGCGGCCGCCCGCCGCCAGGTTCACTCCGGATTCACTCAGATCAGGTTGCGCATCGCCTGCGCCGTCTCGCGCAGCACCGGCAGCACGCGTGCGACCGCATCGTCGCTGCTCTCGTGGCCCATCGGCATCGTGATGTTCAGTGCGCCGACCACGTCGCCGTGCCGGTCGCGCAGGGGCACCGCGACGCCGCGCGAGTTCAGGTCCAGCTGCTGTTCCGACAGCGCCCAGCCCTGCGCGCGGATCCGCGCCAGTTCGAGCTTCATGCGCTCCTTGCTGGCGATCGTGTGGGATGTATAGGCCCGCAGTTCCCGGGTTGCCAGCCAGGCCGACAGGTTGGCATCGTCGCGCTGCGACAGCATCAGCATGCCCGCTGCCGTCACCTGCGCCGGCACACGTGCGCCCAGCACGTAGCCGGTGCTCATGTTGCGGTTCGGTCCGTTGCGGGCGATGTAGACCACCTCGTCGCCGTCCATCACGCTCAGGTAGGCCGTCTCGTGCGTGCCGGCAGCCACCCGCTGCAGGAACGGCTGCACGATGCGCGGAAGGCGCGCCGACTCCAGGTACGACTGGCCCAGCCGCAGCACCCGCGGCGTCAGCCAGAACAATTTGCCGTCGCTCGCCACATAACCCATCGCCTGCAGCGTGAGCAGGTAGCGGCGCGCCGCGGTGCGCGTCATGCCGGTACGCTGTCCGGCCTGGCTGGCGGTGAGCCGCGGGTTCGCATCGTCGAAAGCCTCGATGATGCTCAGGCCGCGCTCCAGCCCGGCGATCCAGTCGCGTTTCTGCAGGCCGGCCGGGGCCGCGGATTCTTCCTCGCTCATGACGTCAGAGTTTGCCTTTCGGGGTTGCGCGGCCGGATGGATCTGTGCTTAGGTAAAACCCTTCAAGCGTTCGATCATCGATCACAGACGAACGTTTATCGCACAAACTCTGTCCAGGACCCGTTGGGCGGCCGATATGGATGACTACAGTCCGGGTCGTTCCCTCCCTTCGGGCGATTGGCGAACAACCCAAGAGCAAAAAATGAACCCTTCCATCAGCGGCAGCACTTCGGTCTACCTCATTCCCGGCGATCCGGTGGGGAATGTGCGCCTGCCGAAGATGTTCAACGCGGCCTTCGCGCGCTTCGGCATCGACGCCGTGCTGGTGCCGGTCCAGGTGCCGGTGCGCGACTTCGCGGCATGGCTGAAATCGGCGTTCCTGGCCCGCAACGTCAAGGGCATGCTGATCGCGCCGCCGCACAAGCCGCGTGTGGTCGACCTGCTGGACGGCTGCGGGTTGTTCGGCCGCGTGGCGGGTTCGGTCAACATCGTGCGCCGCACCGCCAACGACCAGCTCGAGGGCGACCTGTTCGACGGCGAAGGCCTGCTGGGCGCGCTCGACCGCTGCAACATCCCGTTCCGCGGCAAGCGCGTTCTGGTGATCGGCGCCGGCGTGAGCGCCTCTGCGATCGGCGTGGCGCTGGCCGAAGGCGGCACGGTCAACGGTGCCGAGCACATCGCCTTCTTCGATACCTCGGCCGGCAAGGCAGCGAGCGTCGCGGCCCGGCTCGACACCTACTTCGACGCCACGGTGAGCGCTGCCGACAGCAGCGATCCGGCCGGCTACGACCTCGTGATCAACGCGACCTCGATCGGCCTGGACGAGACGCAGCCGCTGCCCTTCGACGTGGCGCGCATGGACGGGCATGCGGCGCTGTTCGACATCCTGCTGCGCAACCAGCCGACGCCCTTGGTGCGGGCCGCGCGCGCGCGTGGCCTGAATGCACAGGCCGGCTTCGAGATGCTGGTCCAGCAGATGCCGTACTACTTCGATTATTTCGGCCATGCCGAGGCCGCGAAGGCCTTGCGTGCCGACGCCGACTTCATCCGCGAGATCGTCTATCCGCCCGCCATGGCGGACGAGATCCGGACGCCGCTTCGATACCAGTCCGCCAGCGTCGCCTGAAAGAGTGAGATAGGGACGACGCTTTCCACCCCGGCGCCGCAAGGTGCTTTTTTTCTGCCTTCTTCATCAAAAAGAGAGACGAAACATGTCCATCAGCACATCGAAAGCGGCGGCTACCGCGCGGGCCTCCGAGACCGGCAAGTCGCCCCGGAAGGCCGCCCTGGCGAGCTGGATCGGCAGCGCGGTCGAGTACTACGACTTCTTCATCTACGGCACGGCCGCCGCGCTGGTGTTCGGCAAGCTGTTCTTCCCGTCGATCGACCCCAAGCTCGCCACCGTGGCCGCCTTCGCGACCTTCGGCGTCGGCTACATCACGCGGCCGATCGGCGCGTTCTTCATGGGCCACGTGGGCGACAAGTTCGGCCGCAAGAAGGTGCTGACGTTCACGCTGCTGCTGATGGGCATCTCGACCTTCGCGATCGGCCTGCTGCCGACCTACAACCAGATCGGCATCGCAGCGCCGATCCTGCTGGTCGTGCTGCGCCTGCTGCAAGGCCTGTCGGCCGCCGGCGAACAGGCCGGTGCCAACTCGATGACGCTGGAGCACGCGCCGGAGAACCGCCGCGGCTTCTTCACCAGCTTCACGCTGAGCGGCACGCAGATGGGCTTCATCCTGGCGACGCTGGTGTTCCTGCCGATCTCGGGCCTGCCGGAAGACCAGTTGCTGGCCTGGGGCTGGCGCATTCCCTTCTTCCTGAGCGCCGTGGTCGTCGCGGTCGGCTTCTGGGTCCGCCGCAGCCTGCCGGAAACGCCGGCCTTCGAGGAAGAGTCCAAGACGCAGGCCGCGCCCAAGCTGCCGATGGCCATCCTGTTCCGCGACCACACGCCGGACGTGCTTCGCGTGATCTTCGCCGCGCTGGTCTCGGTGGTCAGCACCATCTTCGGCATCTTCGTGCTGTCGTACGCGGTCAACACCATGCACATCCCCCGCGCCAGCATGCTGACGCTGCTGGTCTGCACCAACATCGTGGCGCTGGCGGCGATTCCGCTGTGGGCGATCCTGTCGGACCGCATCGGCCGCAAGCCGGTGTTCATCTTCGGCGCACTGGCTTGCGCCGTGATGATCTGGCCGACGCTGTGGGCCATCGCGCAGGGCGACATCTTCCTGATCTACGTGTTTGGCGTACTGCTGTCCGGCGTGGTCTACAGCGCGTCGAACGCGGTCTGGCCGTCGCTCTATGGCGAGATGTTCGACACCCGCGTCCGCCTGTCGGGCATGGCGATCGGCACGCAGATCGGCTTTGCGCTCGGCGGCTTCGCGCCGACCATCAGCGCGGCGATCCTGGGCGAAGGCCCGAACGGCTGGATGCCCGTTGCCGGCCTGGTGACGGCCTCGTGCGTGATCGCCGCCATCTCGGCATCGACCGCCCGCGAAACCTACAACGTGCCGATGCGCCTGCTGGGCAAGAAGGCAGGAGTGGCCGCATGAGCGTCGACGAGATGTCCGCGCAGACGCCGATCGGGGTCGACGGCGGGCTCGTGAGCGGCGTCGAGTGGCCGAGCGCGAATGTGCCGGGCGCGAACGTGCGCGCCTATCTCGGCCTGCCATACGCCGCGGCGCCGGTCGGCGCCCTGCGCTGGCGGCCACCGCAGCCGGTTGTGCCCTGGAACGGCGTGCGCGCCGCCGACACGCTGCCGCCGCAAGCCATGCAGCCGGGTCGCTCGACCGAATCCGTGTACTTCGAATTCGCGGGCGTGCAGCCGATGAGCGAGGATTGCCTGTATCTGAACGTCTGGACGCCCGCCGGATCGGCCGATGCGCGTCTGCCGGTGATGGTGTGGTTCCACGGCGGCGGCTTCCAGCAGGGTTCGGGCGCGAACCCGGTCTTCGTGAACGGCGACCTGCCCGCGCAGGGCGTGGTGCTGGTCACCTTCAACTACCGGCTCGGCCCTTTCGGCTGCATGGCGCATCCGGCATTCAGCGCGGAAGCCGCCGCGGATGGCGCCAGCGGATCGGGCAACTACGGCCTGCGCGACATGGAAGCCGTGCTGCGCTGGGTGCAACGCAACATCGCGGCCTTCGGCGGCGACCCGGACCAGGTCACGATCTTCGGCCAGTCGGCCGGTGCGGCCGGCGTCATCAACATGATGGCCTCGCCGCGCACCGAGGGGCTCTATGCCCGCGCGATCGCGCAGAGCTTCGGCGTGACCGGCATGGAAAGCCTGGCAGACGCCGAGCGCTCCGGCGCAGTCTTCGCGGACAGCATCGGCGCATCCACGGCCGAGGCACTGCGCGCGTTGCCGGCGCAGGCACTTCTCGACAGCTACCTGGCCCGTCCCGAGCGCTGGATGCCGATCGCCGACGGCGACTTCATCGCCCGCCCGGTGCGCGAGATCTTCGCCGCCGGCGAGCAGGTGGCCGTGCCGCTGCTGACCGGCTGGAATGCCCACGAGGGCAGCACCTTCGGCTTCTCGCGCGACCTCGCGAGCTTTGAGGACAAGCTGGCGAAGCGCTTCGGCGACCGCCTCGCGCAGGCGCAGCAGCTGTATCCCGCGGCCAACGATGCCGAGGCGAAGGCCGCGAGCCTCTCGCTGGTTGGCGATGAGCTGTTCGCCTCCGGCGTGCATGCTGCGGTGCGCAGCCACACGCGCAAGGCGCCGAGCTGGCTCTACTACTTCGACCATCTGCAGCCCTTCAAGCCGGGCCAGCGCTACCGCGAGTCGGGCGACGCCGAACCGGGGCAGGCGCTGGGCGTGTTCCACAGTTCCGAGTACGCCTACGTCTTCGGCACCACCGGCGTGCTCACGCGCGACTGGGGCGCGGATGATGCGCGGGTCACGCAGCTGATGCAGCACATCTGGCTGCACTTCGCACGCACCGGCAACCCCAACGGCGAAGGCGTGCCGCAGTGGCCGACCTTCGACGAACGCAGCACGTCGATGCTCCGGCTGTCGGTGACGCCGGCGCTGATCGACGTGCCGCGACTCGCGCAGCTCGAACTCGTCGGCTGAGGCGCTCCGCCTTTCATTTTTTGTCCACCCCGCGCTCCCCGCATTCATCCGAAAGACGCACGCTCCCCATGTCCATCGCCATCGACCGCTTCGGCTTCAACACCATCACCATGGGAGGCGATCTGGGGCACAAGCTCGAAGCGATGAAGGCGGCGGGCTTTGCCGGCGTCGAGATGTGGGCGCGCGACCTGGTCACGCATCCGGCCGGCCCGGCAGGCGCGGTGGCGCAGATCAGGTCGAGCGGCCTGCGCGTGACCGACTTCCAGCCGCTGCGCGACTTCGAATGCGCGCCCGACGTGATGCGCGCGCATCGGCTCGACGTGGCGCGCGAGCATCTGCGCCAGATGTCGATGGTCGGTGCCGACCTGCTGCTGTGCTGCTCGACCACGCTGCCGCGCGCCATAGACGACCCCGACCGTGCGGCCGCCGACCTGCGCATCCTGGGCGACTTGGCGGCGCCGCTGGGCATCCGCGTGTGCTACGAGGCACTGAGCTGGGGCCGGCACGTCAACCGCTGGCAGCAGGCCTGGGACATCGTGCAGCGCTGCGACCATCCGGCCATCGGCCTGAACCTCGACTCCTTCCACATGGCCGTGCTGGGCGACGACACGCCGGAGTCGCTCGAGCGGCTGTCGCAGGTCGACGTGAAGAAGATCTTCCTGGTTCAGCTGGCCGACTACTTCTTCGCCTACGGCGACAAGCCGCTCGACATCATCGAACTGGCACGCCACCAGCGCCTGTTCCCCGGCGAAGGCCTGCAGGACGTGCGTCCGCTGGTGCAGCTGCTCGAGGACATGGGCTATGCCGGCGACTACACCTTCGAGGTGTTCAACGACGACTACGTGAATTTCGACCCGCTGGCGGTCGCGCAGCGCGCCATGAAAAGCGTGCGCTGGATCAGCGACCACCACGTGTCACGCACCCAGGAGTAACCCCATGATTTCCGGAAAGACAACCCTGATCGCCCACCTGGGCTACCCGACCGAGGCCTTCAAGGCGCCGATGATCTACAACCCCTGGTTCGACAAAAAGGGGGTCGATGCGGTGGTGGTGCCGATGGGCGTCAAGCCCGAGGACTATGCGGCGTCGCTCGCGGCGATCTTCCGCTTCAGCAACATCCGCGGCGCGCTGGTCACCATGCCGCACAAGGTCACGACCGTCGGCCTGGTCGACGAGGTCACGCCGACCGCGAAGATCGCCGGCGCCTGCAACGCGATCCTGCTGCGCCCCGACGGCACGCTGCTGGGCGACCAGTTCGACGGCGCCGGCTTCGTGCGCGGCGTCGAACGCAAGGGCCGCCTCTTCAAGGGCGAGCGCGTGATGGTGTCGGGCACCGGTGGCGTCGGCTCGGCCATTGCCGCATCGATCGCGGCGGCCGGTGCTGCGGAGCTGGCGCTGTTCGACACCAACGACGCCTCGGCGAAGGCGCTCGGCGAACGGCTGGTTGCGCACTATCCGCAGCTCAAGGTCAGCACCGGCTCGAAGGACCCGGCGGGCTACGGCATCGTCGTCAACGCGACACCGCTGGGCATGAAGGACGACGACCCGCTGCCATACGACGTGGCGCGCATCTCGCCCGATGCCTTCGTCGGCGAAGTCGTGATGAAATCGGAGTTCACCCCACTGCTGCGCGCCGCCAAGGACAAGGGCTGTGCCGTGCAGGTCGGCACCGACATGCTCTTCGAGATGATTCCCGCCTACCTCGAATTCTTCGGCTTCGGTACGGCCACGCCGGAAGAGCTGCGCGCGGTGGCTCAACTCAAATACTAGGTTTGCGCTTCACGCCATGAGCATCTTCGACGGCTTTCTCTCCACCCCGCAGGTTCTCGACGCCTTCAGCGACAGCCACTTTGTCGATGCGATGCTCCGTTTCGAGTCCGCTCTGGCGGGCGCCCAGGCGGCCGTCGGCCTGATTCCCGAATCGGCTGCGCATTCGATCGCGAGCAGTTGCAAGGTCGAGCTGTTCGACGTGGCGAAGATCGTGCGCGACAGCGGCCGTGCGGGCAGTGTCGCGATCCCGCTGGTCAAGAGCCTGAAGGAGTCGGTGGCGCTGTTCAACCCCGAGGCCTTGCCGCACGTGCACATGGGCGCGACCAGCCAGGACGTGATCGACACCGCGATGGCGCTGGTCACGCGCGATGCGCTGGCGCATGTCGAGGCCGACCTCGATCGCGCCTTCAAGCAACGTTATAGCTACACGCGCCTGCGGGTGACCGAATATCGGAACACCGACG
>CAIQMJ010000869.1 GCA_903872875.1 uncultured Variovorax sp. | reverse complement strand
GTGTCCAACAGCGTCAGGCGCTTCGTCGTGCCCTGACGGCGCGGATGCCGCGGACGGCCTGCACGACCTTCGACGGCAGCGTATCGCGCAAGCGACGATCTCCTTCGCGGGTTGGCGATATCGTTCGGGCCGGCGCCACGGCGAGACCCAGAAGGAGACAGGACATGCAGCTTTCCATCGACGATGCCTTCGGCACCATCGGCCAGCGCGTGCGGCAGCACGCCCAGGAGGCGCCCGATCGGGTGGCGCTCCGCGACGTCGGCGACGCGACCCGCATCACCTACCGGGAACTGGACCGGCGCATGGACCGCGTCGCCGCTGCGCTGCAGGCCGACGGTCTGGCGGTCGGCGACCGCATCGCCATCTGCGGCAGGGCGTCGATCGACTACGCAGTGGTGTTCCTCGGCGCATTGCGCGCCGGTGTCGTCGTGGCACCGCTCGCACCGAGTTCATCGCCGGAGACGCTGGCGCGCATGCTGTCCGACGCCGGTGCGCGGCTCTTCTTCGTCGACGACAGCGTGAAGCCGCTGATCGACGCCGTGCCGGCGGGTTCGCTGCCCCGCATCGCGCTCGACGATGCCGGCACCGGCCAGTCGTTTTCGGCATGGCTGGGCCGCACCGGGGCGGCGCCTGCAGAGGCCGTGATCGAGCCGGTCTCCGCTTTCAACATCATCTATTCGTCGGGCACCACCGGCGAGCCCAAGGGCATCGTCCAGTCGCACGGCATGCGATGGGCCCACATCCCGCGCGGCCGCTTCAGCGGCTACGGCGGCGACAGCGTCACGGTGCTGTCGACGCCGCTCTACTCCAACACGACCCTGGTCCTGTTCTTCCCGACGCTGGCCTTCGGCGGCACGGTGGCCTTGCTGCACAAGTTCAGCGTGCCGGCCTATCTGGCGGCGTGCGAGTCGCTGCGCGCGACCCACACGATGCTGGTGCCGGTGCAGTACCAGCGCCTGATGGCCAGCGACATCTTCGATCGCCACGACCTGTCGAGCTTCGTCAACAAGTTCTCGACCAGCGCGCCCTTTGGCGCCGCGCTCAAGGCCGACGTGCTGAAGCGCTGGCCGGGCGGGCTCATCGAGTACTACGGCATGACCGAGGGCGGCGGCACCTGCATCCTCGAAGCCCACAACCATCCGGACAAGCTCCACACGGTGGGCCAGCCGGCCAGCGGCAGCGACATCCGGCTGATCGACGACGAGGGCAGGGAAGTCGGTCGCGGCGAGACGGGCGAGGTGGTCGGCCATTCCGCAGGAATGATGACCGGCTACTTCGGGCAGCCCGGGAAGACGCGCGACGCCGAATGGTTCGACCCGCAGGGCAAACGCTTCATCCGCACCGGCGATGTGGGCCGCTTCGACGCCGACGGCTTCCTGGTCCTGATGGACCGCAAGAAGGACATGATCATCTCGGGCGGCTTCAACATCTATCCGAGCGACATCGAGGACGTCCTGCACAGGCATCCCGCTGTGCTCGAGGCGGCGGTGGTCGCCCTGCCGTCCGAGGCCTGGGGCGAGTCGCCCGGTGGCTTCGTCGTCTTGCGCGAAGGGCATCGCGACACGCTCGCGGAGACCCTGCGCGATTGGGTCAACGAGCGCGTCGGCAAGACCCAGCGGCTGGTGTCGCTGCAGCTCATGGACGAGCTGCCGCGCAGCGCCATCGGCAAGGTGCTCAAGCGTGAGCTGAGGGATGCGGCGGCGCGCAACCCGTGACCGTCATCCCGCGACGGCCAGCGCCTTGGGCAATCGAATCCGGATGAATTCGTTGTCGTCGGGCTTCGTCGTGATGCGGGATGGCGAGCCGCCCGGATAGTTGTTGTCGTTGGCGACGATCAACGTGTAGGCATCGACGATGGTCACGGTCTCAAGGCTTTCCATCGGTACCGTGAAGATGCCGTCGATCGTCGCTTTGCCACCTCGGCCGTTCGGGTCGAGCAGCTGCATCAGGTCGACCACTTCCTCCTTGAGGAGGATGCCGCCGGCGTCGGTCTTGCGCAGGTCGATCTTGAATACGCGCTTGAAGCGCGCCGCGTTGCGCCATGTGCCGGAAGCCGGGAACAGGCCCGTGCGGACATCGCCCGCGCCGCTGTCCTTTTCCATCACCAGGAACTCCTGGTCGTTGATGGCGACCATGTCGTTCGGCGAGTAGATCTCGGTCTCGAGATTGCCGTCGCCGTTGATGCGCTGGCCGGTGCTGACGCGATAGATGAACGGCTGAGCGTCGAACTTCTGCGTGGCGAGATCGAACACGCTGATCACGCGGTTGCGGACATCGTCGCCGCTTACTTCCTTCTCGAACATCCCATAGAGCTTGGTCCGGCTGGCATTGATCGCCATGCCTTCCAGGCCACCCGAGCCGCCGAGGTTGGCCAGCCCGGTGTTGTACTGGATGTATGGGTTGTTCGACGTCTGCACCACCGGATTGGCGCCGAGGCCGCGCAGATTGGGCACCTGGATTTCGCGGGCCAGCAGGCGTCCCGACTTGTCGAACTTGAGCAGGAAGGGGCCGAACTCGTCGCCGATCCAGAAGTTGCC
This sequence comes from uncultured Variovorax sp., assembly GCA_903872875.1. GTDB lineage: Bacteria > Pseudomonadota > Gammaproteobacteria > Burkholderiales > Burkholderiaceae_C > Variovorax. The sequence goes on along the minus strand of CAIQMJ010000869.1, from coordinate 5,074 downwards.
CTGGGCGTCGATCTGCAGCGACTCGGGGTCGACGTCATAGCCGGTCAGCAAGCGGCCGGCGACGATCGACGGATGCACGGGGATCGACTGGCCAGACGGCGAGACCGAGGTGCCGGGGTAGTAGCTCATGTCGGCCACGGCTGCGTAGCCGAGCTTGCGGTCCGGGTCGCTCAGCAGCACGTAGCTCTCGCTCGTGAAGCTCGCCAGCACGGCCCCGGTCTGGAAGTGAGCCGGTACCACCGTGCCCTTGTCCCAGTCGAAGCGCATCGCATAGATGTGCAGCAGCGCATCGGGCGACGCACCGCGACCGCCGAAGCCGTTGTCCTGCAGCACGTAGAACACGTCGGGCAAGGGCGAAGGCACCATCGCCGAGAAGCCCTGCATCGGTTGCTTGTCGACGAAGGGGAGTGCATAGCCGTACACGTTTCGCGCGCGGTCGAAGTCGCCGCCGGAGATGAACTGGCCGGACGTCGGGCCCGCGACGAAGCTGTCCGTCGGCAGCACGGCGCGGCCGGTGAGCGTCGGCGCCGTGACCTGCGGCTCGGGTGCGGGCGCTGGGGGCTCTGCGGGCGGCGGCGGTGCGGGCGGGTTCGGTGCTGGCGCTGGCGACGGCGCGGGAGCGGGTGTGGCCGGCGCTGCGTTGTCGCTGCCGCCGCCGCAGGCAGCCAGCAGCGCGCTGCTGGCGCCGAGCACGGAGAAGGCCGTCACGCCGGCGCCGCTGCGCAGCAGGCCGCGGCGTGCGTGGTCGGGTTGCGGGCCTGCCACCGGAGCGCCTGCCAGGCGCGGAAGATCGTTGTTGACGTTTTGCATGGGAGGGTCGAAATCAGAACGGGGTGCCGGTGGTGGTCAGGTCGGTCAGGCTGTTGGCCTTGAGGTCGATCACGAAGTGCTGCGTCGGCGCTCCCTTGGCAAGCTTCAGCAGGATTGCCATCAGCGGCTTGAATCGCGCCTGGAACACGGTGCCGACGGCGTTGTCGTTGCGTACCTGGTCGCCATTGAGATTCAGCGTTGCATTGGTGGCGGCCAGCGCTTCTGCCAGCAGCTTGTACTGGCGGGCACGATCGGCCGGTATGTCGGCGAATGCCAGGTCGCCCGCATTCGCCAGCCGCACGAAGTCGCCGGCCAGGTCGATCGCTTTCCACTGGTTGAAGTCCTCGAGCCGCAGGCCCGCACCGGTGGCCAGTGCACGGGCACGCGCCTCGGCGGCGGCCAGGTCGACCGCATAGGCGGCGTTCGCGCTGCTGCTGCCGCCCGCATCGGACAGGCAGCCGAAGAAGGCATTGCTCAGCAGCCCGTGGTTGCCGGTGTTGGCCAGTTCCTTGAGCGTGACCTGGGTCTTCAGCTGCGACAGCACCAGCAGGTCGGAGCCATAGATCGGGCTCTTCACCAGCTCGCGCATCTCGCAGCGCCAGTCGTCGTTCAGCAGGCGCAGGCGCACCAGCTCCGACATGTACCGCGTGCTGAAGTCGCCGTAGGTCTTGGCATCGAGGATGGACTTGTCCCACAGCACGCCGTTGCTGCCGCCGGGCAGCATGAAGCCGTAGTCGGTGAAGTAGCGGTGTTCCTCCCGATAAAGGCCGAACAACTCGTCGAAGCGCGGCACGTTGTCGAGCCGCACGGTCTTCACGTCGATATGGCTGGCGTCCTGGAACGTGAGCAGCTTGTAGGCGGGCACGTATGCCGCCATCGACGGTGCCTGGATGTTGACCAGGCCGTGGCCGTCTTCGTAGGTACGGATCGCCGTATCGTTGAAGTGCATGTGGCCGCCGACGTGGACCTGCAGCCCGGTGTCCGCGAGTGCCTTGGTCACGTCTTCCGCCGGACGCCGCACCATCTGCATCTTGCCGGCGCCCAGCAGCGCGATGATGTCGTCGGACGCGCCGTTGAAGAATTCGCTCATCGGGAAGTGGCTGAATGCGACCACCTGCTTGCCCTGGGCCTTGCCGCGGGCCACCACGTCCTTGAGCCACGCGATCACGTGCGGCTTGTGGGTCAGCATCTTGTTGTAGCCGGCGTCGCCGGAGCCGTTGAAGTCATTGACGCCGGCGCCGGTCGGCACGTAGACGTTGGCGTCGATGCCGACCAGCCAGAGTCCGTCGACCGGCTCGACCAGGTAGCTGGTATCGGGCACGTTGTGGCAGAGCGTGTAGCCGCTCTTCTTGTAGGCGCCTCCGGCACCCTGCGCGCAGATCTCGAATTCGCGCTTGCTCCAGACGGCCTGCGCCTGCGCTTCGGCGAGCGTGTAGTTCTGGTAGCTGTAGGTGCTGTAGGGCGTCTCGAAGTACTTGTAGGCCGCCTTGGGCATGAAGCCATGCTGGTCCAGCGCCTCGGTGATGCCCTGGTAACCCATCTCCAGCACTTCCTCCGTGCAGTAGGTGTAGCCGACCCTGCCCCAGGCGCCGCTGTAGGCACCGTCGTTGCAGCCGCCGCTGCCCTTGCTGTAGACGGCCTGCGGGTAACCCACGCGACCGGAGTTCGGGTCGACGCCCAGGTAGTCGCTCTTGCCGCCGGGCCGGGCGATCGGGCGATTCGGGTCGTGGTTGCCCGGCGCCGCGAAGAACTGCAGGCCGTGCCTTTCCGCATAGCCATCGAGCACCTTCTTCAGCCCGCGCATGTGCACCGGCTGGCCGTCGTCGGAGAAGTCACCGGGCAGGGCGATGAGCTTCACACCACGTGCCACCGCATCGTCGAGTGCAGCGATGAAGGCGAAGTAGTTCTCGTTGAAGAGCCGTGTCGACGTCATCTGCGCGTGCATCAGGCGCACGGTTGCGTTGAGGCCCGACTTCGGATTGAACACGCCTGGAAACGAACCGTCCTTGAAGGTCGCATAGACGTCGTGGAAGTGGATGTCAGGCATGAAGGCCACTTGCACCGCAGGCGCGTCCGGCGTCGGCGTGACCGGTGGCGTGGGGTTGGCCGGAGGCGGAGTGACTTCCGGTGTGGTGGGCTTGCCGCTGCTTGGCGGCTCGACGGATGCCACGGGGCTATCGCTGCCGCCGCAGGCGGCGAGGATGGAAAGCGCAGTGGTCATGGCGACCCACAGGGGCGCACGCAGCTGGCGAGGAGAGATAGGCATGGGCAGAGAGGAGAAATGCACGATTCCTCCCAACTTTTCAGGTAGTTGGAGCGCGACATTGCGCGCCGCGAGGATGCGTGCTTCGCGTGACTTCCCCATGTCGGGCCAGTGACACAAGTGGCTGACTTGCACCTGACCTGACGGCATTCGAAAGCGCATTTCCAGGGGAAATACTGACCTCGCGACCGGGCGCGCGACTGCGCTACATCCGAAACACGGCCCGCACCGCCTGACGTCACAGCGCAAGCACGGCCTTGCACGATCGTGACTTCATCGCCAGATCCATGCCCCAGGAGCTGCCATGCCAGCCTTCCAGTCCCGATTCGACGGACATGCCGTCCGGGCGCGGCCCATCAGCTTCGCCTGCCGCAGCTGAGCTGCGGCTACTCGCTCAGCTGCACATAGGTCTGCAGCAGCGTGGTCTTGTGGACCACGCCCAGCAGTTCGGGGTCGTCGATGCTGCGGACGACCGGCAGCCGCTCGCCCTGGTGCTCGATGAAACGCTGCAACGCGGCGCCCAGGTTCATGTCCTCGGTGATCGGGTCGATCTCGGTGCTGAGCAGGTCGCCCGCGCAGCACGGGCGCGCCGCCGCTGTCAGGCTGCGCAGCGGCACGACTCCCCGATAGCGGTTGCGTGCATCCACCACGTACAGGTACTTCACCGGATGCGCGAGAAAGAGCTGGCTCATCCGGTGCGCGTCGGCCGTCTCGGCCACCACGGTCGCGGTCGGCTGGACGAGGCTGCGCATGTCCGACGCACGCAGCCGCCGGCGCGCGATCTCCTGTGCGTTCCGGTGGGTGGTGATCTCGTACATGGCGCCGGAGCCGGTCGAGCGCACGACGAAATAGGCGACCACGCTGCTGGCCATCAGCGGCAGCATGACCTGGTAGCTCAGGGTCATCTCGAAAATCATGAGGATCGCCATGAGCGGTGCCTGTGTGGCGCCGGCCAGGAACGCGCCCATGCCGACAATCGCATACGCGAAGGGCACCGACGTGGCACCGGGCCACAGGTGGTGCACGGCCTGGCCGAAGAGCGCGCCCAGCACGCAGCCGAAGAACAGCGCCGGCGTGAAGACGCCGCCGACCGCGCCCGAGCCCACGGTCGACAGCGTGGCAACCGTCTTCGCCGCCAGGATCATCAGAAGCAGCGCCCAGGGCCAGTTGGTGTGGAGCACGGAATTCACGACGCTGTAGCCATTGCCCCAGACCTGCGGCATCGGCAGCGAGATCAGTCCAGCGGCCAGGCCGCCGAGCGCCAGCCGCAGGGGCAACGGCAGCCCGGTGCGCTCGAACAGTGCCCGCGCCTTGCGAAGCCCCCGCAGGAACACCGACGCCGAGCCGCCGAGCAGCGCGCCCAGGAGAACGAACAGCAGCACCTCTGCGCCGGCCACCGCCGGGAAGGCCGGCATCGCGTACGGCGGCTCGTAGCCCGGCAGGCTGCGCATCGCGATGTTGGCGACCACCGCGGCAATCAGGATCGGGCCGAGGCTTTCCATGGCGATGGAACCCAGCACGATCTCGGCGACGAAGAAGGCGCCTGCGATCGGCGCGTTGTAGGCGGCGGTCAGGCCGGCCGCGGCGCCGCAGGCGACCAGCAGGCGCAGCCGCTCGACCGGGAAGCGCAGCAGCCGACCGAGCAGAGAGGCGCCGAGCGCTGCGAGCTGCACCATCGAACCTTCCCGGCCGATCGAGCCGCCACTGGCGATGCTGAGCAGCGACGAGGCGCTGCGTGCGAGCGTCTGTGTCACCGGGATGCGCCCGTCGCCGAGCACGATCGCTTCCATGTAGTCCGAACGGGCTTGCGACGTGGCCAGGCGGCGCGCCAGCACCAGCAGCGCGCCGGCGGCCAGGCCACCCGCCGCGGGTACCACGACACGGGCCCAGGGTGGCAGATGCCGTGCGATCGCGACGAGGCCGCCGGCCTGGCCGAGCACCGCCAAGTCCAGTCCGTGCAGCAGGCGGCGAAAGGCCTCGGTGGCCGCGGTGCCCAGCAGG
>CAIQMJ010000868.1 GCA_903872875.1 uncultured Variovorax sp. | reverse complement strand
TGAACCGCCCCGTCTTTTGAGGAGGCTCAACACTCTGAGAGGATTGAGCCATGAGCAAGTCGAACAAGTTCTCACCCGAGGTTCGTGAGCGCGCGGTGAGGATGGTGCAGGAGCACCGTGGGGAGTACCCGTCGTTGTGGGCGGCCATCGAGTCCATTGCGCCGAAGATTGGGTGCGTGCCGCAGACGCTGCACGAATGGGTCAAGCGCGTGGAAGTCGATACGGGCGTGCGCGATGGCGTCACGAGCGGTGACGCCCAGCGGATGAAGGAACTGGAGCGCGAAAACAAGGAACTGCGCCGGGCCAATGAGATATTGAAGTTGGCCAGCGCGTTTTTCGCGCAGGCGGAGCTCGACCGCCGGCTCAAGTCTTGAAGGACTTCATCGACAAGCATCGCGATACCTTCGGGGTCGAGCCGCTCTGCAAGGTCTTGCAGGTCGCCCCGTCAGCGTATCGACGCCATGCAGCGCTGCTGCGAGAGCCCCACAAACGCTGTGCCCGAGCGCGTCGCGATGAGGTGCTGGCGCCGCAGATTCAACGTGTCTGGCAGGCCAACATGCAGGTCTACGGCGCCGACAAGGTGTGGCGGCAACTGGCGCGCGAAGGCGTGGCCGTTGCTCGCTGCACGGTCGAGCGATTGATGCGCAAGCTGGGGCTGCGCGGTGTGATGCGTGGCAAGGTCGTGCGAACCACGGTCGGGGATGCCCAGGCCCAGTGCCCGCTGGACCGGGTCAACCGGCAGTTCCGGGCCGAGCGGCCGAACCAGCTGTGGGTGAGCGACTTCACGTACGTCTCGACCTGGCAGGGCTGGTTGTACGTGGCCTTCGTCATCGACGTGTTCGCCCGTCGCATCGTGGGCTGGCGCGTGAGCAGCTCAATGCGAACGGACTTCGTGCTCGATGCGCTGGAGCAGGCCCTCTATGCCCGGCAGCCGGAGCGTGACGGGAGCCTGGTTTGTCACTCCGACAGGGGGTCGCAATACGTCAGCATCCGGTACACCGAGAGGCTGACTGAAGCCGGCATCGAACCCTCGGTGGGCAGCAAGGGCGACAGCTACGACAACGCCCTGGCCGAGACGATTAACGGGCTCTACAAGGCCGAACTCATTCACCGCCGGGCGCCATGGAAAACGAAGGAAGCCGTTGAGTTCGCTACGCTCGAATGGGTGTCCTGGTTCAACCACCATCGCCTGCTCGAACACATCGGGTACATTCCGCCGGCAGAAGCCGAGGCAAACTACTACCGGCAACTCGCCAGTCAGGCCACCGCCGTGACGGTCTGACTTAAACCAAACAGCCTCCTTGAAACCCGGGGCGATTCATTAGCTCGTTACAACATCCAGGACTGTGCGCTCGTGCTGCGCATTTTCGAGAAAACCGCGCTGCTGCAGTTCGTGCTAGAGCGCGCACAGGTCACGGGCCTGCGGGCCGATCACTTCGGTGGCTCCATCGCCGCGTTCAGCCACCACTACCTGCCGCGCATGCACCGCCTGGGCTATGTGGCGCCCAACGTGGGCGAGATCGCGGCCAAGGCATGTCCGGGCGGCTACGTGATGGACTCGAAGCCCGGCTTCTACGACTCCGTCGTGGTGCTGGACTACAAGAGCCTGTATCCCTCCATCATCCGCACCTTCCTGGTCGACCCCGTGGGCTTAGTCGAGGGCCGGCATGCGGACGACCGCAACGCCCTCGTGCATGGGCCGCAGGGCACGCAGTTTTCGCGCACACGGCACTGTCTGCCCGAAATCGTGACCACTCTCTGGCACGCGCGCGACGCGGCCAAGCGTGCCGGCAACTCGCCACTGTCTCAGGCGCTCAAGCTGCTCATGAATTCCTTCGCCGGCGTGCTGGGTGCCTCCGAATGCCGCTTCTTCAACCCGCAACTGGTCTCGGCCGTCACGCTGCGCGGTCATGAAATCATGAAACGCACGCGCGATTTCGTAGAGCAGCGCGGCTACCAGGCCATCTACGGGGACACGGACTCCATCTTCATCTGGCTCAAGCACGCGCACGGCAATTCCGAGGCCCATGCCGTGGCGGCCGACTTGGTGAGGGACATCAACGCCTGGTGGACGCGCACGCTGCGCGAGGAGCAGGGGCTGGAAAACCTGCTGGAGATTGAGTTCGACACCCATTACGCCAAGTTTTTCATGCCTACCATCCGCGGTTCTGATGTTGGGAGCAAGAAGCGCTACGCGGGCCTTAGCGTCAATGCACAGGGCAAGGAGGAGATGGTCTATCGCGGCTTGGAGATGGCGCGCAGCGACTGGACGCCGCTGGCGCGCCAATTCCAGGAGGGCCTGCTGTCGCGCATCTTCCGCGGCGAGCCCTACCGGGACTTCGTAAGAGACTACGCCCATGCGACGCTGGCGGGCGAGAAGGATGAGTTGCTGATCTACCGCAAGCGACTACGGCACCAGCTCGATGCGTACCACGTCAACGTGCCGCCGCAGGTGCGAGCGGCGCGCCTCGCCGATGAACATAACTCTCGTATGAACCGGCCGAAGCATTACCAACATGGAGGCTGGATTCGCTACGTAGTCACTGAGAGCGGACCGGAACCTCTTGAAGCCCGACAGTCGCCAGCTGACTACCAGCACTATCTAGAAAAGCAGCTTCAACCCATTGCAGACGCCATGCTCAATCCTCTTGGTGAGAGCTTTTCGGCGTTGATCACTGCGCAACAGGTGCTCTTCTAGGGTGATCTTCTACAGCTGAGGCGGCTTCTTGGGGGCGATTTATAGGGGTAGCTGATGGTCACGTTGTGTCAGCTTTCAAAGTACAGGTTCCGTCCGCCGCGAGGGTTACTCCTTATTTTGCGCCGCAAGCACCAGCGCAAGAAAGTCATGCTCGTCTTTTGGCACAGCCATCCGAGCTGAGTCTTTCGCACCGTCCGCCAGTTGACGGACCTTGAGGCCGGCCAACCTGCCCGGTACGCACCTGAAATGAGTAGCCGCAAGTTCCTCACGACTACCAAGCCCGAAGCACAGTGGCTTCTGGCCTTACGTTTGTCTAGAACGACACAGCTTCCTCGGGGCGCGATGGCAAGGGTGACGTCTGCCACGAATTCCGGACTTTTCAAAACTAGAGGTAAGGTGGTTTTTTCGGCCGGTCCGCGAGGGCAGGAAGGAGAAGCGATGAAGAGGTCGAGCTTCGGCGAGCAGATTGCATACGCGTTGCGGTTGGCCGAATCGGGCTCGCCTGTGGACGATGTATGCCGCCAGATCGGGGTGTCCGAAGCGACGTACTACACGTGGAAGAAGAAGTTCGGTGACCTGGGCGTGACGGAACTCAAGCGCCTGAAGATGCTCGAGGACGAGAACGCTCGCCTGAAGCGCATCGTGGCCGACCTGACGCTGGACAAGCAGATCTTGCAGTAGGTCGTACGAAAAAAGCTCTGAAGGCTGCCAAGCGGCGCGAGCTGGCGGCCTGGATACAGGAGCGCTCAAAGTGAATGTTCGCTGGCCGTGTCGATTGGCATTGCTGAG
>CAIQMJ010000867.1 GCA_903872875.1 uncultured Variovorax sp. | reverse complement strand
CTGCGTTCGAAAGGTGCAAAAGAATCACGAGAAGTACTTGACGAGCTCGAAAATGGACGCCTGATCATGACTCATATTGAAGGGTTATGCAGCTTGATAAATAACGAGGTTGGGTCATCAACATCACTCGCAATCTAGTGTGGTTCGAGAGCTTATATAGCCAAGGCGAAGGCGGCGAAGTCAGCCTGTCGCAATTCAGGCTGGCAGTGCAAACTTATCTCCAATTTCTGAACAACCCCAAACTTAGGCCCATCGAAGTCGAGTTCCCTGGAAACTGAATCAACTCACATGCGATTCCTTGCAAGCCAGCCGAGAATAGTTCCACGACTGGTCTTGCAAGCGGAACTCACACACAAAGGCGTGGAAGACGCAGCCGCGCCTTAGCGTCAGTTCTTCTCCGGCATCGCCGACGAATGATGGCTCGAGATCAGCCAGTCTTTTCCATCCCATTTGTAGGTGAAGGTATAACGAGCCTTGACTTCGGGTGCGTCTGAAAAGTCGAAGGTATACAGCCCAGAATCGATCGCACTATTGCAGTCGATTTCGATCGATCGGCGGTCGATTTTCCCGACGGGCTTGTGCTCGAGAAAGTGATGAAAATAGTCTTCTTTTTCGTCTGCCGTCAGGCGGGGCTTGTTGGAAAGCGTCGGCAGCAGGATTGAATGGCTGGCGTAATTGGCAACGACCTTTTTGGGCTCTCCGGTCTGCAGAGATGCATTCCATCGATCAAACAAGGCACTGATCTGCTTTTGGGATGCCGCGTGGCATACCTCTGATTTGGCATAGACATTGGTTGCGGCAACAAGAACGAGCGCAGACGTGGTTATCAAGCGAAACAGACGCATAAGTAACCCCTAAAGAGTCCAATCTTACGAAGGGCGGTACTGGGAAGGGTCTGAATAAGTCTGAACAAATCGAATAATTTCCATCCGGGCGTTATCGCATCTGCTGGCGTAAAAGATCGCCAACTTCAATGCAGGGCACTCCCAGCGGCGAAAGGCTATGAGGCCGACCTGTGCGTTACCGCCGCCGCGCTAATCGATGCACGCCATCGGTCGATTCACTTCCACCGAGATGTGAACCAGTTCCTCGTGAATGCGCAATTGGGACTTGAAGTAGTCCGGTGACACTTCGGCGTCGGTCGCAAGCGCGAGGATGCACGCGTACTTGCCGCGGCCGACGCGCCAGACGTGCAGGTCGCAGATCTCGGCCCGGATCGGGCTTTGCGCAATGACTTCGCGAATCTCTTCCACCACGGGCGCGTGCATTTCCGCGTCCAGCAGCACGCGGCCCGACTCCCGCAGCAGTCCGTACGCCCAGTACGCCACCAGCACTGCGCCGACGATGCCCATGACGGGGTCCAGCCAATCCGCTCCCCACAGCTTGCCGCCGATGAGCGCGACGATCGCGAGCACGGAGGTTGCCGCGTCGGTCACCACATGGATATAGGCCGCACGCTGGTTCAGGTCGTCGTGACCGTGACCATGGTCATGTGCGTGGCCGCCGTGACGATGGGCGTGGTCATCTTCGTGATGATGATCGTGTTGACCGCGCAGCAGCCAGGCGCAGATCAAATTGACGATCAGTCCCGCGATGCCAATGGCAATGGCTTCGTCGTAGTGGATGGCCGCTGGTGAAATCAGACGTTCGACCGACTGGAACAGCATCAGCGCGGCGATGAGCGCCAGCACGATCGCGCTGCTGTAGCCGCCGAGTACCTCGATCTTCCAGGTCCCGAAAGCGAAGCGGCCGTCGCCCGATAGCCGTCGCGCCGCGGCGTAGGCGAGAACTGCGAGGCCAAGCGCCAGCGCGTGGGAGCTCATGTGCCAGCCATCGGCCAGCAGTGCCATCGAGTTGAAGGTCCAGCCGCCCGCGATCTCCAAGACCATCATCACGGCGGTCAGCACCACCGCCCACAAGGTGTTGCGCTCGGCGAGCGGGTTGCCTTCGTCGAAGACGTGCGTATGTTGCCAGCCGTGGGCGGCGGAAGGGGTCTGCATCGGGGTGGCTTTCACTGCTTCTGGATACTGTACCCCAGTATATTCCCGTGACCTAAAATGTCGCGATGGCACATACGATCACAGGGAAGAAGCAACTGCTGACACGCGTGCGCCGCATCAAGGGACAAGCCGATGCGCTCGAACGCGCGCTCAGTGAAGAGGGCGATTGCCTGGCCATCCTTCAGCAGATCGCGGCCGTGCGCGGTGCCGTGAACGGGCTGATGGCCGAAGTGCTGGAAGGGCACATCCGGGAGCATCTCGGCGACCCCGAGATCGATGAGGCCACGCGCAGCCGAGACCTCGACGCGGTCGTTTCTGCGCTGCGGTCCTATCTGAAGTAGCGAGGCAGCGCAGCTGCTTCAGATCGCGGGATAGGTACCCGTGCCCTCAGGCCAAGGCGTCAGCACTTCGAAGCCGTTGTCCGTCACCGCGACCATGTGCTCCCATTGGGCGGACAACGAGTGGTCGCGCGTCACGACCGTCCAGCCGTCCGGGAGCTGGCGGGTCTCGCGTTTGCCTGCATTGAGCATCGGCTCGATCGTGAAGATCATGCCGGCCTCGAGCCGCAGGCCTTCGCCGCGCTGGCCATAGTGCAGGACCTGCGGATCGTCGTGGTAGATCTGTCCGATGCCATGCCCGCAGTATTCGCGCACCACGCTGAATCGTTCGCGGTGAGCCACGGTCTGGATGGCGTGGCCGATGTCGCCCAGCGTGGCGCCAGGACGCACCTGGCGGATGCCGGCGCGCATCGCTTCGTAGGTCGTGTCGACCAGCCGGCGTGCGAGCGGACTCGGTTCGCCCACGTAGTACATGCGGCTTGTATCACCGAACCAGCCATCCTTGATCACGGCGACGTCGATGTTCAGGATGTCGCCCTTCCTGAGCACGCGCTGGGTCGACGGAATACCGTGGCAGACCACATGGTTGACCGAGGTGCAGACGGTCTTTGGGTAGCCTTGGTAGCCGACGTTGGCCGGGATCGCGCCCTGCACCTGGACGATGTAGTCGTGGCAGCGCCGGTCCAGTTCCTCGGTGCTGACCCCCGGCTTCACGTAGTCGCCGATCATGGCGAGCACCTCGGCTGCCAGCCGGCCGGCGGTGCGGGACATGGCGATTTCGGCCGTCGACCTTGTGAGGACATCGCTCTTCATGCGTGCACCTCCGTGGAAGCAGCAGCCACCGTCGGCAACTTGCCGCGAGGCAGGGCCGACACGGTCGTGAGATCGAAGCCTCCGGCCTGCTCGGCACGGATCAGCAACTGGCAGATGTCGCTGTGCTGCAGTCCGGGATGCAACTCGGCCAGCATGCCGATACGCATCCAGTGCTCTGCCTGCGCGTTGATCGAGCGGCTGAGCGCATTGCCCGCCACACGGAGGTTTTCATGCATGAGGTCTGAAATCTTGACGATGCCCATCGGATTGGTTGTGATGCGTGATTGATATATGAAACGTATATGAATCATATCGTCCAACCGGCGACCGCGCCAGCAACCGGGAGGGATTTCCCCGATGCGTTCCAGGGTAGTCTCTCGACTGCTGTAGCAAACCGAGGCTTCTGATGACCGACCCTTGCCGCTTCCTGCAATGGCGTCCCTGGCGTTGACACAGAAGTTGACGAGAATCTGGTTGATTTG
>CAIQMJ010000866.1 GCA_903872875.1 uncultured Variovorax sp. | reverse complement strand
TTCTGAATGTGACTGGAGTTCAGACGTGTGCTCTTCCGATCTCAACTCCACTCGACTCGCTTCGGTTGCGCGCTCGCGCTCGCGCAATTGGACAAGGTCTTCACGCATTGCACCCTGCGCTTCGGCGACGGCGGCTCGAGTCGTCGCCGCCACGCGGCTCTTCGCAACCCACCAAGCAACCAAAGCGCCCAACAACAAACCGACCAGAAGTACCGCAGGCAAAATTGTTTCGTTCAATCAAGTTCTCCTCTTTGAGAGGTCGCGCCAGCTTGGCTCGGCGCTTGGCAGCTCAATACGGCGACTTGGTTCCAGCCTTGCCGGTGTGCGGATTGACGTTACCCCTGGTCGTCCAATTGTCGGCTTTGGTACCGTTCGGATTCGTGGCGTGGCTTGGCCCGACATGAGTGCCGTTGCTCTTGGTGTAGCCGCTGATGGAATGGCTGCCGCCCGAGTACGAGGCGTGGGACGACGAATGCGACCCCGAACCATGCCCTCCGCCGCCACCCTTGGCAAAGGCAGGCGCGGCGAACGCCAAAGCCGCGATCAGCGCGAAAGCGATTCTCATGTTGTCTCCTCACGCCAAATGACGCAGCCGATCCTCCCATGACGCTCTGTTTCGGGCATCACCCGTTTGCGTGAATACAGTCGGTTCGACGCAAGACAGACATTCGAATCAGGCGCCGTCCGACCACTGCGCCCCGCAATCGCATTGCATGCTTTCGGTGTTCGCCAACACGAAAGCTTCCGATGGTCAGCTGCCATCTCAGGTGCTCACCGTCCATCGTCTTCCTGCGCATAGCCCTTTCCATTCGACAAAAGTTGCCGCATTGCGTTACTTCCTCCGACCTTCCTGTAGTCTTCTCCAAGCACTCGTCGCCAAGATGCCCGCCGCATGCGCGCTAGCGATGGCGCTGGCGTGCACCCCCGCCACCCACGCGCAGGACGACAGCTGGGCACCGCGCCTGCAGTCCGAACTCGCCAAGGTCGAAGCCGCCAACCCGGCCGGCATCGGCGTCTACGTACGCGACCTCGACAGCGGCGTGTCGGCGTCATACCGCGCGCGCGAGACCTGGTACCTCGCCTCCACCGTGAAAGTGCCGGTCGCGATCGCCGTGCTGCGCGGCATCGAGCAAGGGCAGTTCACGCTGGACACGCAGCTCACCTTGCGTGCCGGCGACTACGTCGACGGAGCCGGCCTCACCAACAGCCGGCCAGTCGGCACCCAGCTGAGCATTCGCTTTCTGATGGAGCAGATGATCATCCACAGCGACAACACGGCGAGCGACATGCTGATCGACCTGGTCGGCATCGGCGAGGTGAACGCGCTCGTCGAGTCGCTGGTGCCCGACGGCTTCAACCGCATCACCAGCCTGGCCGACGTGCGCCGCCTCGCGTACGGCAACATGACGCCGGCCGCGCGTCATCTGGAGGGTCGCGACCTGCTGTTGTTGAAGCAGCAGCGCACCGACGCCGAACGCGCCGAGTTGCTCAGCCGCATCCTCGACGTGCCGGTTTCCCAGTTCCGGACACGCTCGGTCGGCGCAGCGTTTTCGACGTACTACGCAAGCGGACTGAACTCCGGGCGGCTCGACGCCTACGCCGATCTGCTCGAAAAACTCGTCAACGGCCAGGCGATCGGGCCGGCATCGACGCGCTATCTGCTCGGTCTGATGGAACGCATCGCGACCGGCCCGAGCCGCCTCAAGGCCGGCCTGCCACCGCAGGTGGGCTTCGCGCACAAGACCGGCACCCAACTGCGCCGCACCTGCGACTCGGGCATCGTGAGCAACCCCCGCGCCGGCCATACGCAGCGCGTGATCGTGGTCGCCTGCACGCGCGACGAGATTTCCGTCACCCGCGCCGACCTCGCCTTGCGGCAGGTCGGCGCCGCCATCTGCCGATCCGGCCTGCTCACCGAAGGAGTCACCCATGCGCCCCATTGCGATGCTGCTCCAGGCCCTGTGCCTGTGCGCGCTGCTGCCGACCGTTGAGTTCGCCAACGCCGCCGACTGGGACGACGCGCTGCGCCAGGAGATCGAGCGCATCGACCGCGAATCGCCCGGCAGCCTCGGCGTCTACGTGAAGCGGCTGGCCGACGGCGCGAGCTTCAACTACAACGCCGACAGGCTCTGGTACCTGTCGTCCACGGTGAAGGTGCCGGTCGCGATCACGGTGCTGAAGCAGGTCGACGCGGGCAAGCTCAAGCTCGGCGACAAGCTGGTGCTGCAGGAAGGCGACAAGGTCGATGGATCGGGCGCACTGGCCTGGCAGCAGACGGGTACGTCGTACCCGATCGATTCGCTGCTCAAGCGCATGCTGCGCGAGAGCGACAACACCGCGACCAATCTGCTGATCCGCACGGTCGGGCTGGACAACCTGAACCGCACGGCCTCGGACATCATGGGATCGGACGTGCGCAAGCTCACCGACATGGCCGAGGTGCGCTACGACGTGTACGAGCAGATGCACCCCGACGCGCGCAAGCTCAGCCATTTGCAGCTGGTGCAGATCGCCGCGGCACCGCTCGGGCCGCAGCGCGTCGAGAACGTGCGCCGTACGCTGAACCTGCAAAAGGACCAACTGCAGGCGAAGACGATCGACGAGGCCTACGACCGCTACTACCGCACCGAGGTCAATTCGGCCACGCTGGAGGCCTACGGAAAGATGCTCGAGCAGCTGGTGCGCGGCAAGCTGCTGTCGCCGCAGAGCACGCGTGTGCTGTTCACCGACATGAGCTTCGACAGCCTCGGCGACTACCGGCTGCAGGGCGGGCTGCCGCGCAACGTCAAGTTCATCCACAAGACCGGCACGCAGTACAAGCGCGCCTGTCACATGGGCGTGATCAATCCGCAGGACGATGGCCGGCATGCGGTGGTCGTGACCACGTGTGCCGCCGATCTCGACGAGAACAGGGAGGCCGGCGGCATCTTCCAGCGCGTCGGGCGCGCGGTCAGCAAGGCGGCGCTGCCGGGGAGCTGATGCGCCGGCGGCGGCCGTCTGGTCAGGTGCCGAAGATGTCCCCGTCGCGCTGCGGCGGTGCCACGCCCAGGTGCCGGTAGGCCGCCAGCGTGGCGATCCGGCCGCGCGGCGTGCGCTGGAGGTAGCCCTGCTGGATCAGGTACGGCTCGATCACGTCCTCGATCGTCCCCGACTCCTCGCCGATGCTGGCCGCGATGTTGTCGAGCCCGACCGGGCCACCGTCGAAACGGTGGATCACGGCTTCGAGGAGCTTGCGGTCCATCAGGTCGAAGCCCTGCGGGTCGACGTCGAGCATGGCCAGCGCCTTGTGCGCGATGTCCTCGGTGATGCGGCCCTGGCCCTTGACCTCGGCATAGTCGCGCACCCGGCGCAGCAGCCGGTTGGCGATGCGCGGCGTGCCGCGCGAGCGCCGCGCGATCTCGAAGCCGCCGGCCGGATCCATCGGCACCTTGAGCAACCCGGCGCTGCGCGTGACGATGCGCCCCAGTTCCTCGGCGGTATAGAACTCCAGCCGCGACACGATGCCGAAGCGGTCGCGCAACGGGTTGGTCAGCATGCCGGCCCGTGTGGTGGCGCCGACCAGCGTGAAGGGCTGCAGGTCGAGCTTGATGCTGCGTGCGGCCGGGCCTTCGCCGATCATGATGTCGATCTGGTAGTCCTCCAGCGCGGGGTAGAGGATTTCTTCGACGACCGGGCTGAGCCGGTGGATCTCGTCGATGAAGAGCACGTCGTTGCGCTCCAGGTTGGTCAGCAGCGCCGCCAGGTCCTTCGGCTTCTCGAGCACCGGCCCGCTGGTCTGGCGCAGGTTCACGCCGAGCTCGGCCGCGATGATGTGGGACAGCGTGGTCTTGCCCAGCCCGGGCGGCCCGAACAGCAGCTCGTGGTCGAGCGCCTCGCCGCGCTTGCGGGCCGCGCCGATGAATATCTCGAGCTGCTCGCGCACCTTGGCCTGGCCCACGTACTCATCGAGCAGCCGCGGACGCAAGGCACGCTCGATCGCCTCCTCGTTGGGCGAGGTGGGTGCGGCGGACACGACGCGCGGCGGCGTCGGGGCAAAGTCGTCGGTCTGGATGGTCATGGTCGGTGCGTGGTCGGACGAGTTTAGTCGCCGCCAAAGGCTGTCACATCGGGTCACGCAATGGCGCGCTCGCCGACAAGCACATGGGAAATGCTGCGGCAGAATCCGCCCCCTACAAGAAACAACAGGGGGGACGCGGTTGTCGATCTATGCACTGAAGCCACGCTTCCAGTCGATGCTCCGGCCTTTGGTGCGCGGACTGCACGGCACCGGCGTGACGGCCAACCAGGTGACCCTGGCGGCCTGCACGATTTCCGTGGCGCTGGGCCTGTGGCTGTTCTTCGCCGCACCACCGCGCGCCGCCTTCGCGCTGATACCGCTCTGGATGTTCCTGCGCATGGCCTTCAACGCCATCGACGGCATGCTGGCACGCGAACACGGCCAGCAAAGCCGGCTCGGGGCCTTCCTCAACGAACTCACCGACGTGCTGTCCGACGCGGCGCTCTACCTGCCTTTCGCGCTGGTCGCGCCCTTCAGTCCGTTCTGGATCGGCACGGTGATCGTGCTCGCCGGCCTCGGCGAATTCGCCGGTGCGCTCGGCCCGACGGTCGGTGCCTCGCGTCGCTACGACGGACCGCTCGGCAAGAGCGACCGCGCCTTCGTCTTCGGTGCGCTCGGGCTCTACGTCGCCCTGGGCGGGCCGCTTCCCCCGTGGTCCGCCTGGCTGATGCCGCTGCTCGCGCTGCTGGCCGGCTGGACCGTCGTCAACCGCATCCGCCGGGCACTGGCCGAAGCCGGTGACTGAGCCTTCCACCTTTCCCAGACAGGAGCCCATGGCTTCACGCACTTCCCAAGACCACCATTTCCCGACGCACGACGGCGTCTCCCTGTTCTATCGTCACTGGCCAGCCACCGGCGCGTCCCGGCGCGGTGCGATCGTGCTGTTCCACCGTGGCCACGAGCACGGGGCGCGCATGGCGCACCTGGTCGACGAACTCGACCTGCCCGACTTCGACTTCTTCGCGTGGGACGCCCGCGGCCACGGCCTGTCCCCCGGCCCGCGCGGCCACAGCCCCAGCTTCGCGACCTCGGTGCGCGACGTGCAGACCTTCATCGAGCACATCGGCAGTGCGCATGGCGTGCCGCAGCGCGACATCCACGTCATCGCGCAAAGCGTGGGCGCGGTGCTGGTCGCGACCTGGGCTCACGACTACGCACCGCGCGTGCGGGGCCTGACCCTCGCGTCGCCGGCCTTCAAGGTCAAGCTGTACGTGCCGTTCGCTCGCGCCGGGCTCGGGCTGATGCACAAGCTGCGCGGGCTGTTCTATGTCAACAGCTACGTCAAGCCGAAGTTCCTCACGCACGACCCCGAACGCATCGCGAGCTACGAGCGCGATCCGCTGATCTCGCGGCCGATCGCGGTGAACATCCTGCTCGGCCTGTACGAGGCCGCCGATCGCGTGGTGGCCGATGCCAATGCGATCACGCTGCCGGTGCAACTGCTGATCTCGGGCGCCGACTGGGTCGTGCACCAGAAGCCGCAGCAGCGCTTCTTCGAGCGGCTCGGCAGCGCGGTCAAGACCAAGCTCGAGCTGCCCGGCTTCTTCCACGACACGCTCGGCGAGAAGGACCGCGCGCCGGCCGTGCAGGCGATCCGCACCTTCGTGCTGCAACTGTTCGACGCGCCGCCAGCGCCGGTCGACCTGCGTCAGGCGCACCTCGCCGGCGAGACCGCCGATGAATCGCGCGCGCTCGCGCAGCCGCTGTCGCCCTGGTCGCCACGCGGCGCCTACTGGGCGTTCACGCGCGCCAGCCTGCGCTTCGGCGGCCGGTTTTCGCAGGGCGTGAAGCTCGGCCACGACACCGGCTTCGACTCCGGCAGCACGCTCGACTACGTCTACCGCAACCAGCCTGCCGGCAACGGCAAGCTCGGCCGTTCGATCGACAAGACCTACCTCGACTCCATCGGCTGGCGCGGCATCCGGCAACGCAAGATCCATGTCGAAGAGCTGCTGCGCGACGCGATGGAGAGGCTCGTGCGCAAGCACCGCGAGGTGCGCGTGCTCGACATCGCCGCCGGCCACGGCCGATACGTGCTCGACGCGGTGGCGGCCAGCCCGGTGCGCACCACCTCGATCCTGCTGCGCGACTACAGCGAGATCAACGTGCGCGACGGCCAGAAGCTGATCGCCGAACGCGAACTTCAGGACATCGCCCGCTTCGTGCAGGCCGATGCCTTCGACCGGTTGAGCCTCGCCACGATCACGCCGCGGCCAACGTTGGCGGTCGTGTCCGGCCTGTACGAACTGTTCCCGGACAACGAGATGGTGAGCCGCTCGCTGGCCGGTGTCGGCGACGCGGTGGAAGACGGCGGCTACCTGGTCTACACCGGTCAGCCCTGGCATCCGCAACTCGAGATGATCGCGCGCGCACTCACCAGCCATCGCCAGGGCGAGGCCTGGGTGATGCGCCGCCGCACGCAGGCCGAGATGGACCAGCTGGTCGAGGCCGCAGGCTTCCGCAAGATCGCCCAGCGCGTGGACGAGTGGGGCATCTTCACCGTCTCGCTCGCCGTGAGAACCGGTCCGTGAGTTTCGCGGCGAAGCGCTGGTTTGCCGAGCGCCCCTGGCGCCGCGCAGCCGGATGGCTGCTGCTGCTCGGGCCGCTGTTCTATGCGACCTACGGCTTCGCCAACTGGTGGGCGGCCTCGCGCGCCCAGGTGCCGACCATGGCTTTCGCGTGGGAGCGCGCGGTGCCCTTCTGGCCCTGGACGATCTTTCCGTACTGGAGCATCAACGTTTTCTATGCGCTGTCGGTGTTCCTGGCGCGCGACCGGCACACGCTCGACCGCCATGCGGCGCGGCTGGTCACCGCCACGGTGATCGCCGTCGGCTGCTTCCTGCTGTGGCCACTGCGCTTCAGCTTCGGCGT
>CAIQMJ010000865.1 GCA_903872875.1 uncultured Variovorax sp. | reverse complement strand
TTCTGGTTCATGGCTGCAGCACGAGCGGCGCGGCGCCAAGCCCCGCGCGCGGCAGCCAGTCGAAGACCGAATCGGCCGTGACGGTCTCGATGTGGTCCGAAAAGCGCTTGCCGTTCGGATGGTCGTCGAAGGCCACGTTGGCCGCCGTCATCCGTCCGCCGAGGCGCGTGAGCGGGCCGAGCTTCAGCACGGTCGGCTCGTAGCCCTTGAACTGCAGCCAGGCTTGCGCCTGCGCGCGCGTGCCGATGGTGGCCGGCTCCATCGCCGCGGCCAGCGTCTCGATCGCCCACTGGTTCGACTGCTGGTAACGCTGGCCCCAGGCGTAGCTCACCAGGCTGTAGGGCGCCACATGCAGGCGCGTGATGCGCGCGGGCGGTTGCTGCAGCAGCGCCAGCAGCTGCGTCTGAACGGCCGGCACTGGCACCGACCATGCGGCCTGATAGCGCCACAGGCCGTCGAGAAAGAACTCGCCGAGCCCTTGCCGATACACCGCGGCCACGGCCGTGCCGCACTCGTTCAGCTTGTGGACCACGCGCCATGAACCCTCGCCGGTCCGGTACGCGATGCCCATGTGCGACCAGCGCAGGCCGTAGCGGCCCAGGTCCTGGCCGGCGCGCGCCAACAGCACCACGCGCGCGCCGCTGGCATCGAGCGCCTGCGCGGTCCGCTCAGCCAGTTGCATGCCCTGCGTGATGGTCGCTGCCGTTTGTCGCAGCGGTTCGCAGGAGCGGCCGGCATGCGCGCCGGCAGCCAGGAAGCCCAGCGATGCGATCGCGAAGGCGGACGAGATCAAAAGCCGGGGCATCACGTCAGCCTCTCGTGGTGCAGCAAGGCGCGGCCGACCGCATTGGGGATGAAGGCCAGCACATCGCCGGCCACCGACAGCACGACGCCGGTGCCGATCACGCTCACGGTGACCGCGGTGCCGGCGACCATCGAGGCGCCCTGCGCCACCTGGCCCGACACGCGGATGCTGACGCGAGCGCCGTCCGAGGCGCGCTCGAGCAGATAGACCGTGCCGTCGACCGAGGCCTCGACGGCGACCGCCACCAGCGTCGCGCCGCCGACTGACAGCACCGCCGGCAGCGCAACGACAGACGCGGCAGCTGCGCCCGCCACGGATGCCGCGCCGACCACCGAGGCGACCGGCAGCATCGACAGCGCGGTCGATACCTCGCTCTGTGCGCTGGCGGTGGAAGAAAGCGATAGCGCCGAAAGCGCCGCAGAGGCGGCGATGCAAAGAGCGCCGAATGAAGTCCTGATCCTCATGATGCGATGCCGGCAGGGAGGCTGCCGCGAAGTGAAGGTGGGTGGATGATGGTCCGCCACCTTCCGTTCGGCATCGAATCAATATGCCGGTGCCATGCCGTGCTTCATGAAGTAGCGGTATTCGATACCCGCGACTTGGGTCTCGAATCGCGATGCAGGTCGTAGCGGTTGTACGGGCGTTCGATGCCGGCGAGGCGCACCGCGATCGCTTCCAACAGGTTCTGCGTGGGCGCGGGCAGCCCCGGCGGAAAGATCAGCAACGGCAGCAGCAAGCCGGCGACCACCAGCGGCCAGCGCAGGTCGGGCCGCGCCTGACGCCGTGCCAGGGCCAGGAAAACCGCGCTCACGGTGACGCCGAGCACGTAGCCGGTCACGACCTCCGACACGGAATGCGCGTCCACCGCCAGCCGCGAGAAACCGATGCAGGCGGCCAGCAGCCAGCCGAACACGACGGCGCCGATGCGCACCGGACGGCGCCAGCGCGCCGTCAGCAGCCACAGCACGACCGGCCAGACGCTGGCAGAAATCGCTGTGTGGCCGCTGAAACCGGTGAAGTTGAAGCTGCGGCTGCCGATGCCCCAGCCCATGAAGGCGAGCTTGGACAGCAGGATCGCCAGGCTGCCCGCACCGAACACCAGGCACCAGAGCCAGGCGGTGCCGCGCGTGCGCGGGGCAAGCGCCAGCGCCAGCAGGATCAGCAGCGAGGCCGGTATCAGCAGCCCGCTGTCGCCCAGCCAGGTGAAGCCGTGCCAGAAGGCGGGTGGGATGATGCCGGGCAGCGCCCAGGACGGGTCGACCGCGCGCATCAGGCGGCGAGCAATCGGCCGACGCGTTCGCGCAGCACGTCGGGCTCGACTTCCGCTGGCGGCATCGGCACGCCGACGTGAAGGCCGACGCGGCTGTAGAAGCCGCGCCGGAAGGGTTTGCTCATTGCGACGTGCTTGCCGTCGCGCACTTCCACGCGGCTGAAGAACGAGCCCCAGAGGTTGGTCAACGCCATCGGGATCACTGGCGGCTCGACGCCACGCGCCGCCGCCATCTCGAGGATCTTCATCACACCGCCCTTGAACGGTTGCAACTGCCCGTCGCGCGTGAGAGCGCCCTCGGGAAAGATCGCCAGCAGATCACCGTCCGCCAGCACCTGCACCGCCTGCTCGAACGCGGCCTCGTAGGCGACCGGGTCTTCCTTCTGCGGCGCGATCGGGATCGCCTTGGCCAGCTTGAACACGCGGCCGAGCAGTGGCACGCGGAAGATATGGTGGTCCATGATGAAACGGATCGGTCGCGGACTGGCCGCCATCAGCAGCACGGCGTCGATGAAGCTCACGTGATTGCACACCAGCACGGCCGCGCCGTCGGCCGGAATGCGTTCGGCGCCGCGAATGCGGAAGCGGTAGACGAAGTTCGACAGGCCCCAGGACAGGAAGCGCAAGAGATATTCGGGCACGAGCATGAAGATATGGAAAGCGACCACCGCATTCGCGATGCCGGTGAAGAGAAAGATCTGCGGAATGGTGAACCCAGCCCCCAGCAAGACGCCTGCCAGCACCGAGCTGGCGATCATGAACAGCGCATTGAGGATGTTGTTGGCCGCGATGATGCGGGCCCGGTGTGTCGGCTGGCTGCGCATCTGGATCAGCGCATACATCGGCACGCTGTAGAGGCCCGCAAAAAGCGACAGCAGCCCCAGGTCGGCCATCACGCGCCAGTGCGCGGCCTGCGCCAGGAACGTGCGCAGACCCATGCCGGCCGCGGGCGGCAAGGCACGGGAGGCGAAGTACAGATCGATCGCGAACACGCTCATGCCGATCGCGCCCAGCGGCACCAGGCCGATCTCGACCTGGCGGCGGCTCAGCGTTTCGCACAGCAGCGAACCGATGCCGATGCCGACCGAGAACACCACCAGCAGCAGCGACGCCACCTGCTCGTCGCCATGCAGCACGTCCTTGGCGAAGCTCGGGAACTGGCTCAGGAACACCGCGCCGAAGAACCACATCCATGAGATGCCGAGCAGCGAGCGGAACACGACCACATTGCCATGCGCCAGCCGCAAGTTGCGCCAGGTCTCGCTGACCGGATTCCAGTTGATGGCGAGCGCCGGATCGGTCGCCGGCGCTGGCGGAATCGCCTGCGCCACGCCGCGGCCGACAAGCGCCAGCAGCAGGCAGGCGATGGCGACCGTGCCATGCCCGATGCCGGGCAGCGCGACGAGCAGCCCACCGGCCACCTGCCCGAGCAGGATCGCCACGAAGGTGCCCATCTCGACCATGCCGTTGCCGCCGGTGAGTTCGCGCGGCGCCAGCACCTGCGGCAGATAGGCGAACTTGACCGGGCCGAACAGCGTGGAATGCAGCCCCATCAGGAACACGCAGCCCAGCAGCACCACCGCATCCGCACGGAAGAAGCCCCAGGCCGCGATCGCCATGATCGCGATCTCCAGGTTCTTCACGAAGCGGATCATCTTCGTCTTGTCGAACTTGTCGGTCAGCTGGCCAGAGGTGGCGGAGAACAGCAGGAAAGGCAGGATGAACAGCGCGCCGATCACCAGGCCAGCCATCTCGGGCGGCATCCAGCTCAGCTGCAGCTGGTAGGTCACCATCACGGTGAAGGCGAACTTGAAGAGGTTGTCGTTGGCCGCGCCCGCGAACTGGGTCCAGAAGAAGGGCGCGAAGCGGCGCTGGCGCAACAGGGCGAACTGGTTGGCGTGCGCGTCGGCAGCGGATGCGGTGTCGGCGGGTGTGGTCATTCGAATCTCCCTGTCGGGCGTCCTCGGGCAGGCGGGGCACTGCTGCGCAGGGATTGTGCAGCAGGCATCGTGGCCCGCAGAGTACGCGGAGGGACAGCCAGCTGGAATTGCGATTCGATACGATGCCGCCTGAATCGACCATCAGTATCCTCAATCGATACTGAATTGCCTTCACCGGGACACGCCCATGAGCACCACTGCCGACCTCGTCCTTGCCATCAAGCGCGAACTCAAGAGCGCCCGCATGACCTACGCCGACCTCGCGCGTGCGCTGGGCATGGCGGAATCGAGCGTGAAACGGATGCTGGCCAAGGGCGACATGCCGCTCGGGCGGATCGACGCCATCTGCCGCGCGCTGAAGATCGACTTCGCCGAACTCGCGCGCCGCGTGGCCGATGCGCAGCCGCTGCTGACCGAACTCACGCACGAGCAGGAAAAGGCCGTGGTGCGCGACGAGAAGCTGATGCTCGTCGCCATCAACGTGCTGAGCCAGTGGACGCTGGAGCAGATCGTGTCGACCTACCGCATCAGCGAGGCCGAGTGCGTGGGCTGCCTCGCACAGCTCGATCGCATCGGCATCGTCGAACTGCGGCCGCTGAACCGCTACCGGCTGAAGATCGCCAAGACCTTCCGCTGGCGGCCGCACGGCCCGGTGATGGACTTCTTCCGCGAGAACGTGGTGCTCGACTACTACCGCGGCGGCTTCGACGGCCCGTCCGAGGGCCTGTTGCTGGTGCACGGCACCATCAGCCGCGCGCTCGCGCCCTCCTTCCTCGACCGGCTGCAGCGCGTGGCGCAGGACTTCGCGCAGCAGCACCAGGCCGACCAGAAGCTGGCCGACGCCGAACGCGAAGGCTACGTGCTGCTGCTCGGCATGCGCAACTGGGAATTCGAGCGCTTCGCGCAGATGCGCCGTTGACCGCTCAGGCAGAAACGCGTCCTGCAGCGGGGCGCGCCAGCGCGGTCCAGAACGACACCTGCCCCAGCACGGCGGCGCACAGCAGTACCGTCACGGCAGAAACCGCCGGGTTGCTGTGCCCCACGGCCGCCAGCGCGGTGCAGATCGCGCCGACCGCCATCTGCATGAACCCGTAGATGCCGGCCGCCGACCCGACGCGCAGCGGATCGACGCTGACCGCCTTGGTCAGCGCAGCCGGGCTGCTCATGCCGGCGCCGCAGGTGTAGAGGAACATCCAGGCCATGATCGAGACAACGCCGATGTGCCCCATCCACACGGTGACTGCAAGGCCTGCGGCGCTGACGACGCTCACGGCATTGCCGCCCAGCAGCAGCCGCTCGATCGACACCGTGCGGATCAGCCGGCTGGTCAGCGCGTTGCCTACCGCCATGCCGGCCATCAGCATGCCGAGGTAGAAGCCGACCTCATGCAGCGGTCGGTGCAATTGCGTCGCGAAGATGAACGGCGCGGCAGCGATGAAGGCGTAGAACGAAGTCGTCGTGCAGCCGCCACCCAGCGCAAATCCGACGAAGCGCCGCGAGCCGATCAGGCTGCGGTAGTCGGCCAGCAGGATGCCGGCGCTGAACTTCCGGCTCGGCCGTCCTGTTTCCGGCAGCATCCGCCAGGTCAGCAGGAGCGTCGCCGCGCCCGCCGCAGCCAGCACCCAGAAAACCGGCCGCCAGCCGAAGGTCGAGGAAATCAGGCCGCCGACGACGGGTGCCAGGCCGGGGCCCATCATCATCATCAGGTTCATCAGCGCGAGTTGCCGGACGGCCTTGTCCGACTGCGTGGTGTCCCGCACGATGGCGCGTCCCAGCACCAGGCCGGCGCAGCCGCCGAGTGCCTGCATCAGGCGCGCGGCGACCAGCACGTGGACGTCCGGCGCCAGCGCCGCTGCGATGCCGGCTGCGGTGTACAGCGCAAGCCCCGCGAGCAGTGCCGGCCGCCGCCCCACTGCGTCGGACAGCGGGCCGTAGAAGAGCTGGCCCACGGCGAGACCCAGGATGTAGAGGCTGATCGTGCGCTGCATCTCGCCGACGCTGGCGTGCAGGCCGAGCGTCGCGATCGGCAGCGCCGGCACGAAGATGTGCATCGCCATGGTGCCGCTGAGCGTGATGATCACCAGCAGCCAGATGGGCGGCGCTCGCCGTGGAGCGGGCACCCCGTTCATGCGGCGGGCTCCAGTGCGGGCTGCTGCAACGCCTCGGAAATCCGGGTCATCACGCCGAATGCGGCTTCCAGCTCGTCCGCGGACACCACCGCCAGGACACGCTTGCGCGCGTCGCGTGCGATGACTTCGACCTTCGCCACGATATCCAGCCCCCGCGGCGTGAGGCCAATGGTCTTCGCGCGCCGGTCGACGTGCTCCATGCGCTCCACCAGGCCGCCCGATTCCAGCGTGTCGAGCAACCGCACCACGGAAGAACTGTCGAGCGACATCGACGACGCGAGGTCCTTCTGGCGCATCGGCTCCGGTGCCCGCGCCAGGTGCAACAGCGCGAGCCAGGTGGCCTCGGTCAGGCCCAGGCCGAGCGGCTGCAGCTCGCGATCGAGCAGGCGACGCCACTGGCGCGTCGATTGCGCCATCAGCGAGAAAAAGGTTTCGTGGATCCGGGATCGGGATGGAAGCGGCGGCTGCGTCATTGAATCATGGGCTGCCAATTAGTGACATGCCATCTATTAATGATGCCGCAGATCTCCAACCCGACGCGAATGCAGGGGTTTTGCCGGATGACCGTTGCGGCACCGGCGAGCCGGCATCGGACGGTGCCAGCGGAGCGGCGGCTCAGTCGGTCGTGAAGACCGTGAGCACGCCCGTGTAGCCGTAGAGATGGTGACGCGCAATCTCGCCGCCGGCGAAGAAGCCCACCAGCGGCACGTCCCCCAAGGCATGCCGGACGATCTGCAGCTCGGCGCTCGGCGCGCCGAAATGGGGGCCGCCTCGACCTGAACAGCTCACATAGACGGCCCCGGCAATGCGCCGGGCCGGATGCGGCGCCGACTCCGCCTCGCCGGCCGCGAGCGCACGGGCGGTCGCCAGCGTCTGCTCTTCCGGTTCGAGCTCCTCGCGGATCTCGGCGCAGATGCGCATCAGGTCGGTCCGCGCCGTCTGCGCGTTGCGACGGCAGAAGCTCAGGCGCATGCCGGCCTCCGCCGTATCGGCGATCGCCACGCCGCGACGTGTCGGATCGAGCCCGATGATGTGGCGTACCAGCACGTCGGCCCCAAGGTCGCCAGTGCGGCGGATGCCGTCGCTGCCCGCGTCCGACAGGCCGACCATCGTGGCGCGCACGGTCTCGATCGCCGGCTGCGGGCGATCGAGCGATATGTTGAGGTCGCGCAGCAGCACGTCGAGCGCGGGTTCGCCATCGATCCGCAGGATCAGGTTGCCGTCGACCTCGGTGACTTCGTGCTCCGCCGACACCGGCTGGCAACCTTGCGTGATGCGCGACACGAGCCGCACGCCTTCACCGAAGACCACGCCCGACATCCCGCCTGAAAACACACCGCCAGCCGCGCCCTGGCCGCGGATGTTGCCGTTGCCGCCGACCGCGAACTGCAGCGATCCGGCGCGCCCCGACGACAGGCCGCCGAACAGGTATCCGGTGTCGGTGCGACCGGCCATCTCGGCGATCAATTCGGGCAGGTCAGGGGTCGACGGGTCGGCATGGATCAGCGCCGTGTGGGCTTCGAAGCCGCTCATTTCGGAGCTGCCGAGCGGTGCGACGCCGGAGAACACGCGGTACTGGTCGCTCGGCAGGGCGCAGAGCATCACGCTCAGCGCCGGTTCGTCGAAGTACTCGGCGTTGCTGGCCGCGACGCCGACGCCGACCGTGCCGGACCAGTCGGTCACCTCGGGAAGCTCGGCGCTCAGGTGGTCGAGAAGCTGCCGCGCATCGGCCGCGTAATGGTCGGTGATGTAGAGCAGCCCCAGCGTGGGCGCGCTTTCGTGATCGGGAAGCGCCATCTGGGCACGCAACTGGGCCAGCACGAGGCCGGCCGCCATGCGCCACTGCGGATGGGTCGCATGGCCGGAAGGAAAGAGTTTCATTCGAGAGGTCTGTGGGTTATTCGGGGCGTCCGCCCGCGGCTCGGCGGCGCGACGCGGTGCCGGCCTTCTTCGCTGCGGGTTTCTTTCGCGCGGAGGGCTTGCGTGCAGAGGGTGGCGCCTTCGCCGCTGCGCCGGCAACCGTGACGGCCTTCACCGCGCCGCTCATGGCCTGGCCGACCTGGTTCATCGCGTCGGCCATCGGCTGCGCCATGGCGGGCATCTTGAGATTCGACGCCTCCTGCAGCGCAGTGGTCGCGATCTGCTGGAACTGCTGCGTCAAGGCACTCCACCACTGCATCGGATCGACCACGCCGGCGCCGGCTGGATCCTCACCGGCGGGCAGCGCTTCGGGTTCCGGCGCCGGACTGGCGGGTTCCGGCGACGCAGCGCGTGGCGCGGCGGAACGAGTAAACGCGTTGGCCAGGTCCTCCATCCGCACGTTCATGCCGCGCAGCGTGGAGAGCGTCATCTTCTGCACTTCCAGCGCCTGGATGGTGGCCTTCAGCGCATGGCCGTTCTGCTCGAGCCAATACTGCACCGTCTTCAGTTCCTGGATGCGCTTCTCGACCTCCTCCACGCTGAGCGTCGGTGCCACCCAGCTCGACATGCCGGGCATGCCGGGAACGGCGCCGCCGGCCTTGGTGCTGGCCGACGTCAGGTTCTTGAGGAAGTCGAAGCCCGGTACGAACTGGCTGAAATCGAAAGAGGGGGGCGCGTCGCTCATGGAGTCTCTCCTGCGGGGATCTTCGTCGGAGCAGCTTACTCCACGGCAGGCGCATTCATGCACGCGACGGGCCGACTGGCGATGCCGATAATCCCCGCCATGCACAGCATCTTCCACCTTGCCTTCCACGTGCGCGACCTCGACGAAGCCCGGCGCTTCTACGGCGGCGTGCTCGGCTGCGCTGAAGGCCGCAGCACCGACACCTGGGTCGACTTCGACTTCTTCGGCCACCAGATCTCGCTGCACCTGGGCGAACCCTTCGCCACCGCGCGCACCGGCCGCGTCGGCGACGCGATGGTGCCAATGCCGCACTTCGGCATCGTGCTCGAACTGCCCGACTGGCAGGCGATGGCCGGCCGGCTGGAAGCCGCCGGCACCGACTTCGTGCTGAAGCCGCAGGTGCGCTTCGAGAACCAGCCCGGCGAGCAATGGACGATGTTCTTCTGCGACCCCTTCGGCAATCCGATCGAGGCAAAGGGCTTCCGCTCGCTGGCCACCGTCTACGACAAATAGTGAGCTACACCTTCGCGTCCGCGACGGTGTTGCTGCTGCTGATCTGCGATCCGCTCGGCAACATCCCGATCTTCGCCAATGCGCTGCGCTGCGTGGCGCCCGAGCGGCGCGCCCGCGTGATCCTGCGGGAGGTGCTGATCGCCTTCGGGCTGCTGCTGGGCTTCATGTTCGTCGGCGACAGCTTCCTGCGCGTGATGGGGCTGTCGGGCCTGTCGCTGCAGATCGCGGGGGCGGTGGTGCTGTTCCTGATCGCGCTGCGCATGATCTTCCCGAACCACGCCGCGTTCGAGACCGCGGACGACCGCGAGCCGCTGATCGTGCCGCTCGCGATTCCTGCGCTGGCCGGGCCGTCGGCGCTGGCGACGGTGATGCTGCTGGTGTCGCAGGCGCCCGAACGCCGGCTCGAATGGATCGCCGCGCTCAGCGTGACGATGGCGGTATGCGCCATCGTGCTGGTGCTGGCCGAACGCATCCAGCGGCTGATCGGCGACCGCGTGGTGCTCGCGCTCGAACGGCTGATGGGGCTGATCCTGGTCGCGGTGTCGGTCGAGATGATGATCCGCGGGATCAAGTCGCTGGCGGTGCAGATCGGGCGGTGAGCCCGCGCGAAATCAGTCGGCCTTGGCCCCCGGCGCCACCACTTCCTGGTCGATCGCCCCGAACACCGACTGCCCGTCCGCGTTCTTCATCTCGATGCGGATCGTGTCGCCGAACTTCATGAACTCGGTCGTCGGCTGGCCGTCCTGGATGGTCTCGATGCAGCGCTTCTCCGCGATGCAGCTGTAGCCCTTGGGCCATTCCATCCGGCCCTGCGTCTCGACGCCCTTGTTGCTCACCGTGCCGCTGCCCACGATGCTGCCGGCGCGCACGTTGCGCGTCTTGGCGATGTGGGCGATCAGCTGGCCGAAATGGAAGGTCATCTCCTCGCCCGCATCGCACAGGCCGACCCGGCGGCCGTTCCAGGTGCTCTGCAGCGGCAGGTGCAGCCGGCCGCGCTGCCAGGCGTCGCCCAGTTCGTCGAGCGTGACGGCGACCGGGCTGAACGCGGTGGCGGGCTTGCTCTGGAAGAAGCCGAAGCCCTTGGCGAGCTCGGCCGGGATCAGGTTGCGCAGGCTCACGTCGTTGGCCAGCATGACGAGCCGGATGCCTTCGAGCGCCTGCTCGGGCGTGGCGCCCATCTTCACGTCGCCGGTGACGACCGCGATCTCGGCCTCGAAGTCGATGCCGAAGGCTTCGCTGGGCACCACGACGCGGTCGCGCGGGCCGATGAAGTCGTCGCTGCCGCCCTGGTACATCAGCGGGTCTGTGTAGAAGCTTTCGGGCACCTCCGCGTTGCGCGCCTTGCGCACCAGCTCGACATGGTTGATGTAGGCCGAGCCGTCGGCCCACTGGTAGGCACGCGGCAACGGCGCCATGCAATTGGCGGGGTCGAAGGGGAAGGCGTGGCGGGCCCGCCCGGCGTTGAGCCGGTCGTACAGGTCCTGCAGTTGCGGACTCATGAAGCCCCAGTCGTCGAGCGCCTGCTGGAGCCGGTGCGCGATGCCGGTGGCGTAGTGGGCGCTGGCGAGGTCGCGCGACACGACGACGAGCTGGCCGTCGCGCGAGCCGTCCTTGAGGGTGGCGAGTTTCATGGGTGGCGGCGGATGCGCAGCGGCATCGCTACTAAACTGGTTGAACGGGCGGCAGTGTACCGAGGTGAACCTTGGCGCCGGCGTTCGATCCCACCTCGACGATGCCGACATCCGCCCTTCCTCCCACGCCCGATTCGGCCGCCGCCATTGCGACGCGCCTGCCGTGGCGCACGATCGCGGTGCTGACGGGCATCGTCGTGGCGGCGCACCTGGCACTGCTGGGCGCGGTGCCGACTTCGTTCGGTCCGGCGGATTCGCCGCTGTCGCAGCACTTCATCACCCGGACGATCGT
Organism: uncultured Variovorax sp.; assembly: GCA_903872875.1. Lineage (GTDB taxonomy): Bacteria > Pseudomonadota > Gammaproteobacteria > Burkholderiales > Burkholderiaceae_C > Variovorax. The sequence goes on along the minus strand of CAIQMJ010000865.1, from coordinate 1,082 downwards.
GCTGGCGCCGGCCACGCCCGCAACGGCGCCGGCGCCGGAAGCCAAGACAGCTCCTTCGAAGCCAGCGCCCCACAGGCAGCCACGCGCGCCGCACGAATCCACGCAGGCGGCGACGGATCCGACGCCGCCTGCGTCGCCGGAACCCGTGATCACGCAGATCGACCCCACTGCGGAGGCAGCAACCGTCACCCTCTCACCTCCCTCGCCACCCGCCGAACCGTCGGGGGCTTCGGGAGCACAACCGGGCGGCGCGGCGACGGCAGGCACGCGGGCGCCAGTCGACAGCGAACCGGCCGCCGCGACGGCCGAAGCGACGCCCGCACCCCAGCCAGCCGTCGAAGCACCGGTGCCGCTGCGCATCCCGGGCTCGGTCCGCCTCAAGTTCGCGGTGACCGGCCAGCAGGGCGCGGCGCCGATGCAGGGCGTGTTCGGTGAGCTCGGTTGGCTGCAGGACGGCAGCCACTACGACGCGACGCTGGCGCTCAGCTTCTTCTTCAAGACATTGCGCCAGCAGCACAGCAGCGGCGCGATCGGCCCGACCGGCATCGAGCCCGATCGCTTCTCGGACACCCGCAAGGTCGAGGTCGCCTCGCACTTCGTGCGCGACCAGGGCACGGTGGTGTTCAGCAACAACGCGCCCACGGTGCCGCTGATGCCCGGCGCGCAGGACCGGCTGAGCGTGGTGATGCAGCTGGGCGCACTGCTCGGGGGCGATCCCGCACGCTATCCGACCGGCAGCGTGATCGCCGTGCAGACCGTCGGCCCGCGCGATGCCGACATCTGGCTCTTCACGGTCGGCGACGCGGAGGCGCTGACATTGCCGGCCGGCCAGTTCACGGCACGCAAGCTCACCCGCAGCGCGCGCAAGCCCTTCGACGACACGGTCGAGGTGTGGGTTGCGCCCGACATCGGCTACCTGCCGGTACGCATCAAGCAGACACAGCCCAACGGGGACTTCGCCGACATGCAGTTGCGCGAACAGCTGCCGCCGAAGGCGCCGGGCTGAGCGAAACAATCGCTTCGCTGTCACCTTCAAGTGCGATCGACGGGCCGGTTCTTGAAACTGGCGCGTTGATTGCTAT
>CAIQMJ010000864.1 GCA_903872875.1 uncultured Variovorax sp. | reverse complement strand
CGGATGCCGATGCAGATGCCGACGCCGACGCCGACGCCGACGCAGATGCAGATGCAGATGCAGATGCAGATGCAGACGCCGATGCCGATGCCGATGCGGACGCCGATGCCGATGCCGATGCAGATGCCGATGCCGATGCAGATGCAGATGCTGACGCAGACGCAGACGCAGACGCAGACGCAGACGCCGATGCAGATGCAGATGCAGATGCAGACGCCGACGCCGACGCCGACGCCTTGCTCGACCCCGCTCAACAACTCGTCAGCGACCTGATCAACACCCTCGACAACTCCGTGCTCGATGGCCTTGGCCTCGGCGGCACGCTCGGCCCGGCCGTGGGCGCGGTCGACGGCCTGACCGGCGCGCTGGAAGACCTTCTGGCGCCGCTGGTCGGCAGCGAGTTCGATCCGAACGATCCGAACGAGCTCGATCCGCTCGACGACACCGTCGCGACCATCTCGGACGGCCTGGCCGACCTGCTCGCACCGGTGATCGACGGCATCCTGGGCGCAGGAACGACGGCAGGCATCATCGACCCGCTCAACACCCAGGTCGACTATCTGACCGACGGCCTCTCGACCCTGCTCGGCACCACGCTCGGTGGCCTGCTGGGTGGCATCGGCGGCGGTGGCGGCGGCACGGGCGACGGGCTGCTCGCACCGGTCGATTCGGTCGTCGGAACGGTGGTGTCGGGCCTCGACAGCGGCGTGCTCGCAGACCTGGGCCTGGGCGGCACGCTCGCACCGGTAACGGATCTGGCCGACAGCGCCACGGACCTGCTCGACGGCGTGCTGGCGCCGGTGCTCGGCGGCGACTTCACACCCAACGACCCCAACCAGCTCGATCCGATCGACGACGCAGTCGGCCAGATCACGGCGCCGCTGGGCGATGCCCTGGCACCGGTCGTGGACCAACTGCTCGGCACCGGCGCAACGGATGCCGTGCTGGGTGCCGTGACGACGCAGGTGGACTACCTCACCGATGGCGTGGCCGGCCTGCTGGATGGCGATGCACTGGGTGGTGGCGCACTGGCACCCGTGACCGATCTGCTGGACGGCCTGCTGGGCACGGGTGGCGGTGGCAGCGGCTCGGCTGCACTGCTCGATCCGGCCGATGGCGTCGTGGACACCGTGGTCGCCGGTCTTGACGATGGCGTGCTGGCGGACCTCGGCCTGGGTGGCGCCCTGGCGCCGGTAACCGATGGCGTCGACGGCGTGACGGACCTGCTCGACGGCGTGCTCGCGCCGGTACTCGGCGAAGGCTTCGACCCGGGCAATGCGAACGAACTCGACCCGGTCGACGACCTGGTCAGCGAAGTCGCTGCCCCCCTGGGCGACACGCTGTCGCCGGTGCTCGACCCGCTGCTCGGCGCGGGTGCAACCGGCGCCGTGCTGGACGAAGTCATCACGCAGGTCGACTATCTGACCGATGGTGCGGCAGGCCTCCTCGGCGGTGGTGCCCTGGGTGGCGACGCGTTGGCACCGATCACCGATCTGCTCGACGGGCTGTTGGGCACGGGCAGTGGTGGTGGCAGCGGATCGGCGCTGCTCGACCCGGTCGACGGCGTGGTCGGCACGGTGACCGACGGCCTGGACAGCGGCGTGCTGGCCGACCTCGGCCTCGGCGAGACACTGGCACCGGTGGCCACGGGTGTGGATGGCGTGACCGATCTGCTGGACGGCGTACTCGCACCCGTGCTTGGCGACGGCTTCAATGCCAACAATCCGAATACGCTGGACCCGGTCGATGCCCTGGTCGGCGACATCGCGGCACCGTTGTCCGATGCGTTGGCGCCGGTGGTCGACCAACTGCTCGGAGCCGGCGCCACCAGCGCTGTGCTGAGCCAGGCGACCACCCAGGTCGACTACGTGACCGACGGCCTGGCCGCATTGCTCGACGGCAGCGCATTGGGCGGCGACCTGCTCGGCGGTGACGTGCTGGCGCCGGTGACCGACCTGCTGGGCGGTGGCCTGTCGGGTGGCGATGCGCTGGCACCGATCACCGACCTGCTCGGCAACGTGTTCGGTGACGGCACCGGTGGAGGCAACGGCACTGCCGCATTGCTCGATCCGACCGATACCTTCGTCACCGATGTGGTGGCGGGTCTCGACCATGGAGCGCTCGGCGACCTGGGCCTCGGCGACATCCTGGCCCCGGTCCCGACGCTGGTCGACGGCGTGACGGACGCGCTCGATGGCGTGCTGGCACCGATCTTCGGCGACAGCTTCACGCCGAACAGCCCGAACATGCTCGACCCGGTGGACAGCGTGGTGTCCAGCGTGACGGATGGCGTGGGCGGCCTGCTGAGCCCGGTCGTCGACCAGTTGCTGGGTGCGGGTGAGACGGATGGTCTGCTGAATGTCGCGAATACCCAGGTCGACTACCTCACCGACGGCGTGGCCCATCTGCTGGGTGGCGACCTGCTAGGCGGTGATCTGCTAGGCGGCAATTTGCTTGGCGGCGATCTGCTGGCACCGGTGACGGATCTTCTCGGCGGCGATCTGCTGGGAGGCAACCTGCTGGGCGGCGATCTGCTTGCTCCTGTCACGGACTTGCTCGGCGGCGATCTTCTCGGCGGCAACCTGCTCGGCGGCGACGTGCTGGCACCCATCACCGATCTGCTGTCGGGACTGGGCAGCGGCGCTGGCGGTACGGGCGACTTGCTGGCACCTGTGACCGATCTGCTGTCGGGCCTGGGTCACGGCACTGGAGGAACCGGTGACCTGCTGGCGCCAGTGACAGATCTGGTGTCGAGTCTGACCGGTGGCGCCGGCGGCGCCGGCGGTACAGGTGACCTGCTGGCGCCCGTCACCGACCTGGTGTCGAGCCTGACGGGCGGTGCGGGTTCCACGGGCGCCATCCTGACTCCGGTGACCGACCTGGTGTCCAGCATCACGGGTGGCACCGGCTCGGCCGCCATCCTGACGCCGGTGACCGATCTGCTCTCGGGCGCCACCGGCTCCGGTGGCGGTGCAGGCAGCGTGCTGTCGCCAGTGACCGACCTGCTGGGCTCCGGCATCCTGACTTCGGTCACCAGCACGGCCGACACGGCCGCAGCCGGCGCCGGCGTACAGACCAGCCCGGTGCACAACCTGCTGCATGGCGTGCTGGGCTGAAGCGTTTCATTGAATCGGACGCGGCGTCCGCAAGGACGCTGCTTCCCCTCCCATCCCCTGCAAAGGAAGCACCATGAAGAACGGACACTCCTGTGTCGTGCTGATAGCGGCGGCGGCATTGCTGTCTGGCTGCGGCACGACAGGCAAGGACGGCAGCGACAAGGCGACGTACTACTACTCGAACAAGGAGGCGACATCGCGTGTGGCGCCCGTGCAGCCCGCGCCGCTGGCGAAGGCCAACGACGCCGGGCCGACCGGCGTGGCGCGCATCATCTACTTCGACTTCGACAAGTCGCAGGTCAAGCCCGAATACCGCGGCGTGGTCGAGGCGCACGCCAACTACCTGAAGTCGCGGCGCAACAGCAAGGTCAGCCTCGAAGGCAACACCGACGTTCGAGGCGGGCGCGAATACAACCTCGCGCTGGGCCAGCGCCGCTCGGAGGCAGTGCGCCAGGCGCTGGTGCTGCTGGGCGTATCCGACAGCCAGATCGACCCGATCAGCTGGGGCGCGGAGAAGCCTGCCTCGATGGAGAAGACGGAGCAGGGCTACCAGCTCAACCGCCGGGTCGAATTCAACTACCGCTGACAGAGGCGCGATGTTCCTCTGCTCCTGCGACCTTGACTTCGGCGATCTCCTTGGCGACCTTGCGAATCCCGACCACGTGGAGCCCGTCGATGGCCTTGAGTGAACAGCTGCGCGCCTGCTTCGAGCACCTGAGCGCCGAATGCGCGGCACTGCCCGCGCCGTACCCGGCCTATGCGCTGTTCTTCTCGGTGAGCGACGGCACACAGCGCGCGCACGTCGTGCACGCGAGCGGAGCGGACCTGCGCAGCGCCTGGGACGAAGGCGTCGCTGCGCTGGAGGACTGGATGAAGGGCGCCTCGCTGAGCGCGACCTGGCTGCGCGTGGACTGGGTCGAAGGGGCGAGGGCGGTGAGCTGGGAGCGGCTGGTCGAACAACTCGCGCTCACCAAGCGCAACTACTTCCGCCTGGGCCTGGCGCTGGACGAGGGCCTGCGCATCGCGTTCACCGAACAGGAGCTCAACGCCAACGCCATGCTCTACGCAGGCGCATCCATCGAACACGCGGTGGTCAACGCCAGGAACTTCCGCATCTACGCGCGCCAGCGCTTCGGAGCGGACGTCAGCATCGACGTGCCGCCGGCCGGGCCGGCCTACCTGCTGTCCATGCGCGGCGTGTTCTGCAAGAGCGCCGACGTGCTGCACCCGTTGGGCGGCAGCGGCCTGAACGCCGGTCGGCGCGAGCTCCAGACACTGGGGGCCGACGACGTGCTGGGCCTGGTGCGCAGCGCCTCGTCCTTCCTCGCGCGCCAGGTCAAGCCCGGCGGGCTCTTCGTCTACGGCTACTTCCCATGCTTCGACCGGCCGATCGCCACGTACAACACCCTGCGCCACGCCAGCACGCTGTATTCGATGATCGAGGCGTGGGAGCTCACACGCGAGGCGGCGCTGAAGGCGGCGATCGACCGGGCGATAGAACACCTGAGCAGCACGCTCATCCGCAGCTACCCGATGCCCGAAGGCCATGAACTGGCCTTCCTGGTGGACAGTGGAGAAGAGATCAAGCTCGGAGGCAACGCTGTGTGCGTGCTGGCGCTGGTCAAGTACTGCGAGGCGATGGACACGCGGCGCTGGCAGCCGCTCCTGGAGAAGCTGGCGCTGGGCATCGTGTGGATGCAGCACGAGAACGGCCGCTTCGACCACGTGCTCGATGCGGCGGACCTGTCGCTCAGGCAGGCCTCGCGCATCGTGTATTACGACGGAGAGGCGGCGTTCGCTCTGATGCGGCTGTATGGGCTCACGCGCGACGCGCGCTGGCTGGCGGCGGTGGAGAAGGCCTTCGGGTACTTCATCGGCAACGAGCACTGGCGCGCGCACGACCACTGGCTGAGCTACTGCGTCAACGAGCTGACGCGGTGGCGCCCGCAGGAGAAGTACTTCCGCTTCGGTCTGCTCAACGTGGTGGACCACCTGGACTTCGTGCTGGATCGCAAGACGACCTTCCCTACGCTGCTGGAGCTGATGCTGGCGGCCGAGCAGATGATCGGCCGGCTGCGGCAGATGCCGGAGATGGAGCACCTGCTGGCGATGGTGGACCAGGAGAAGTTCGACCGTGCGCTGGAGCACCGGGCGCAGTACCTGCTCAACGGATTCTTCTGGCCGGAGCTGGCGATGTACTTCAAGAACCCGCGAGCGATCGAGGGGTCGTTCTTCATCCGGCACCAGTCGTTCAGGGTGCGCATCGACGACGTGGAGCATTACCTGTCGGGGTATGTGGGCTACCACCGGCTGCTCAGGGCAAGGGCCGCTGCCGCAGCAGCAGCAGGAACACCGGCCGGACCCGCATCGGGCCGGCCGGGGCAGGTTGGCCTGGGGAGTGAGCCGCCTGCGATGGGCAAGGGTACGGGCATCGCGCAGCGGGCGCTGTCGGTGCGAGTGGCATGAACGGCACGAGCGGCATGGACGGGATGGGTGACATGAGCGGGATGTCCCCGCAGCAGGACGACACGCCGCGTGTCGCCGCGGCTTCGCGGCGCCCGCCAGTCTCCCGCGCAATTCGCAGTCGACGGCGCATCGAGTCTTCAGAAGAAGGTACGCGATGTCTATTCGACCGTATTCATTCCATGTGCTCGGTACGGTGGGCGTGCGTAATTGCAACAGTTAATTAGCTGCTTCTATTCATTGTTAAAACTTTAGGTCTCCTGCCTCTGTCGACGTTACAAAGAAGCGCGTCGACACAGGGGAAACAAGAGGTCTTCAGCGTAACGAATACGTGACAATTACCAATACGGGCCCATGGGATGGGCAGTGAATGGCGCTTACTCGATGCTCAAATTCCTCCTGCCCAAGCAAT
>CAIQMJ010000863.1 GCA_903872875.1 uncultured Variovorax sp. | reverse complement strand
GGCGTCTCCCTGGTGCAGGAGGTCGTGCTGGTCACGCAGAACATCCGCTCCGGCCAGCTCGACTTCGCAAGCTACTTCCAGCAGATCTTCGACGCCGCGCCGCAATGGGTGATCAACCTGCTCGAGCGCATCAACCTGGGCAACCTGGCCGCGTGGCAGGCCCGCATCACGGCGGCGGCTTCGCAGGGAAGCCAAGCCGTGGCGGGCCAGGCGTTGACCATCGGCCAGAACACCTTCGATTTCGTGGTCAGCTTCTTCGTGATGCTGTACCTGCTGTACTTCGTGATGCGCGACGGCACGGCGCTGTCGAAGACGGTACGCGACGCACTGCCGCTGGCCAAGCCCCACACGCACTACCTGCTCAACAAGTTCACCACCGTCATCCGCGCGACCATCAAGGGCAACGTCGCAGTGGCGGTGGCGCAGGGCACGCTCGGCGGACTGGCCTTCTGGTTCCTGGGCGTGCAGGGTGCGCTGCTGTGGGCCGTGCTCATGGCCTTCCTGTCGCTGCTGCCGGCGGTGGGCGCCGCCATCATCTGGGGACCGGTAGCGATCTACTACTTCGCAACCGGCCAGTTCATCAAGGGCGGCGTGCTGATCTTCGTCGGCGTGTTCGTGATCGGGCTGGTCGACAACATCCTGCGGCCGCTGCTGGTCGGCAAGGACACGCAGATGCCCGACTACATCGTGCTGATGTCGACCATCGGCGGCATGGCGATCTTCGGCATCAACGGCTTCGTGATCGGCCCGGTGATCGCCGCGCTGTTCATGGCGGCGTGGAGCCTGTTCATGGATTCGGGCCACGTCGGCGAGCCGCACGGCCACGACAAGCACTGAAGGCCTTCGCGGGGCAGGCGCGGGCAGGCGCGAAAATCGCATGGCTCCATTCCAGCCATGACACATTCCTTCTTCACCCCACCTGAAACCGGGCGCTATGCGCTGCGCGGCCTGCGCGCACCGTTCTGCCTCGTCCCCGGCGACTTCCCCATCGCGCGTGATGAAGGGCTCGTCGACATCGACCTGCTGATCGACAACGGCCGCATCGCCGCGATCGAGCCGGCCGGCACGCTGCCCGCCGAGCTCGGTCCCGATCTCGATGCATCGATGGTCCTGCCCGGCATGGTCGACGTGCACACGCACCTCGACAAGGGCCACATCTGGCCGCGCCAGCCGAACCCGACCGGCGACGGCGCCGGCGCATCGGCCGCCACCGGACGCGACCGCGCCGCCAACTGGAACGCCGAGGACGTGCGGCGCCGCATGGATTTCGGCCTGCGCACGGCCTACGCCAAGGGCGTGGTCGCGATCCGCACGCACCTCGACTCCTTCGCTCCACAGGCGTCGATCTCGTTCCCGGTGTTCCGCGCCATGCGCGAGCGCTGGGCCGGGCGCATCGAACTGCAGGCATCGTCGATCGCGCCGCTCGACGTGTTCCTGCGCGACGAAGGCCGTGAGCTGGCCGACATCGTGGCCGAGAGCGGCGGCCGGCTCGGCTGCGTCACGCGATCGATGGCGCACCCTGGCATGGCGATGCCGCCCGAACTCGACGACGCATTGGTGCGCGTGTTCCAGCTGGCCACCGAACGCGGACTGGACCTCGACCTGCACGTCGACGAGTCGACCGATCCGGCCGCACGCGCCCTGATGCGCGTGGCGAAGAACGCCATCGCACAGAAGTTCAGGGGCCGCATCCTCTGCGGCCACGTGACTTCGCTGGCCCTGCAGACCGACGAGTTCATCGAGGAGACGATCGCCGCCTGCCGCGAAGCCGGCATCGACATCGTGAGCCTGCCGACGGTCAACATGTACCTGCAGGACCGCAGCCAGACCGGCCGCACGCCACGCTGGCGCGGCGTGACCGTGCTGCACGAGATGAAGGCGCGCGGCCTGCGGGTGGCGGTGGCCGGCGACAACTGCCGCGACCCGTTCTACGCCTACGGCGACCACGACATGCTCGACACCTACACGCAGGCCGTGAAGATCCTTCACCTCGACCATCCGCTCGGCGACTGGATCCGCGCGGCGACCGAT
>CAIQMJ010000862.1 GCA_903872875.1 uncultured Variovorax sp. | reverse complement strand
TGGTTTCGACCTGCCGGTCTACACGCTGCCGGCCATCAGCAGGATCTTCGCAAGCATATGGACCCAGCGCAGCGCGCTGGCGCTGGCCGCCGGCACGACGCTGGCCGAAGCGCTGCTCGGCTACCTGCTGGGCGCGCTGATCGGCATCGGCGGCGCGGTCGCCGTGACCATGCTGCCGCGTGTGCGCCGCGTCGTCGTGCCCGCGGCCACCGCCTTCAACTCGATCCCGGTGATCGCCTGGTCGCCGCTGGTGCTGCTGTGGTTCGGCATGGGCATGAGTTCGAAGATCGTGATGGTGGCGCTGGCGATCAGCTTCACGCTGTTCCTGAGTGCCCTGTCTGGCCTCGACCGGGTCGACCGCCGAACGGTCGACCTGATGCGCAGCTTCGGCGCCGGCCGGCTCGCGATCCTCTGGCGCCTGCGCCTGCCGACGGCGCTGCCGCTGATGTTCGCCGGCCTGCGCGTGGCCACCGCACGCAGCGTGCTGGTCGCGGTCATCACCGAGATGCTGGGCGCCAATGCCGGGCTCGGGCTGCTGATCTACCAGGCCGTGGTGCAGGTCGACTTCGTGCAGGTCTGGGGCGCGGTGTTCGTGGCCTCCGCCGCGAGTTTGGTCTTCTTCGGACTGGTCAGCCTGGCCGAGCGCCGGCTGGTGTTCTGGAAATAGGAGCTTCATGAAACGACAGATGCATCTCGGCCTGTTCCTGCTCGGAACCGGCAGCCATACGGCCGGCTGGCGCTACCCCGGCGCGGTCGACAGCTTCCAGGACTTCGCCGCCGTCCAGAAGATCGGTGCGACCGCCGAGCGCGGCTGCTTCGACCTGATCTTCATGGGCGACAACCTCAACGCCGACCTGTCGGCGCACCCGTCGTACACGCTGCGCCTCGAGCCGCTGACGATGCTGGCCGCCCTCTCGACCTCCACGAAGCACATCGGGCTTGGCGCCACCGTGTCCACCACCTACAGCGACCCGTTCAGCGTGGCGCGGATGTTCGCGTCGCTCGACCACATCAGCGGCGGCCGTGCGGCGTGGAACGCGGTCACCACGTCGAATCCGGTGGTCGGTGCGAACTTCGGCACGGTGCACCCCGACCATGCGCGCCGCTACGAGATGGCAGGCGAGTTCCTGGACGTGGTCAAGGGCCTGTGGGACTGCTGGGACGACGACGCGGTCGTGGCCGACAAGGCCAGCGGCCTGTACATCGATCCGGCCAAGGTGCGCTCGCTGGACCACGACGGCACCTTCTTCAAGGTCAAGGGTCCGGTGAACATCGGCCGTGCGCCGCAGGGTCACCCGGTCGTGCTCCAGGCCGGCGGCTCCGAGCCCGGCATGAACCTCGCGGCGCGCACGGCCGACGTGGTGTTCTCGGTGGTGCAGGACCTCGACGAGGCCAAGACTGCCTACGCCTCGCTGAAGAACCGGCTGCCGCTGTTCGGCCGCACCGCCGGCCAGGTCACCGTGTTGCCGGGCGTGATGCCGGTGGTCGGGCGCACCGACCGCGAGGCGCGCGACAAGCTCAATGCGCTGCAGGCCTTCATCGGCGGCGGCAATGCGCTGGGCGTGCTGTCGGAGCGTTTCGGCGTCGACTTCTCCACCTACGACCTGGACGGGCCGATTCCCGAGCTGCCGGTGGCCGACACGTACCACAGCTTCACGCGCGTGCTGCTGGCCAAGGCACGGCGCGAGCAGATGAGCCTGCGCGACCTCTACAGCCTCACGGCGGCGGCACGGGGCCACTGGGTGCTGTGCGGCGCACCCGAGACCATCGCGGACACGCTGCAGCAGTGGTTCGAGGAAGGAGCGGCCGACGGTTTCAACGTGATGCCGCCGTACTTCCACGAAGGCTTCGACGACTTCGTGGATCTGGTGGTGCCGATCCTGCAGGAGCGCGGGCTGTTCCGCCGTGCCTACGAAGGGGACACCCTGCGTTCGCACTTCGGGCTGGAGCGGCCTGGCATCGTTCGCTGAGTCAGCTCGCGGAGGGCAGGCTCTGGAAGCCCATCGTGCGTGCGCGGTAGTGCAGGCCACCGTCCTGCACGATCAGGAACAGCGCGCGCCTGTTGCCGCCGTTGTGATGCGAGTGGGCCGCGCCGGGCGGCGTGACCATCGTGTTCCAGCGCTGCCACGGTCCGGCCTGGCCGTCGACCATCGAATGGCAGTCGTCGCCATCGACGATCAGGGTGATCGCCGCTGAGTTGTGGCGGTGCGCGCTCTGGCTGTCGCCGGGCGGCAGCGTGTTGAGCGACAGCGTCAGCAGCGGATGGATGTTGTGCGTGTGTTCCAGCGCGTCGCTCGAGAAGATCAAGGCGCGGCCCGAGGTCGTCGCTTCAGGCACGGCGTCGTAGAGCAACGCGAGCTGCCGGCGGATTTCCACCGCGGGATAGTGGACCGCGGCAGCCGATGGCGATGGTGCGGCACGCAGGCCGTCGAAGGCCATCAGCGGCTCGTCGCTCACCAGCCAGAGCACGGCGTCTTCGCTGGCGGCGCGGTGCGTCGCGGCCGGTCCACCGGGAAAGAAGATCACGTCGCCGGCGGACCAGGCGATGCTCTCGCCGGTCGCGACATCGCCGATGTCCGCGATGTCGCTGGCGCCCGAGCCCGCGATCACGAAGCAGATCGTTCCGCTCGACGGAAAGCGCATCGGCAATGAATCGCCGGCTGCGATGCGCGCGTAGCGCGCCAGCATCAGCGGCGTGGTGGCCGGGCCTTCGCAGCCCAGTGCGTCCGACTGGTCGCAGGCGATGTAGCCGGTCGGCGTGCCTGCGGCCAGCGCACGTTGCGCTTCGGCGCTGAAGCTCTGCGCGGGCACCGCCGGCAACCTGATGTTGAAGGCATTGGCCGAGTTGAAGTAGCGCGCGCGCCCCTGCGCCGCGCTGGCCGGCGCGGGCTGCCGCTGCGGCCCCATCGCGGCCATGCGCAAGCGCGGGCGAGCCGCGCCGGCCTCGGCTGCGGACGTTGCGCTCGGTACGTCCATCGCGCGACTCAAGGACGGCGGTCCGCGGCCGGGATCGCGGCGAGGAAGCTGCCGTCGAAGGCCACCTGCGTGTCGATCGATTTGGTCAGCACCTTGTTGGCCAGCAGGAAGCCCTCGGCGCTCTTGATGGCCGGCTGGTCGATGTAGAACAGGCCTTCGGTCTTCGCCTTGCCGGCGGTCATCAGCTTGTAGGCCTCGGTCAGCATCGACTCCTGCTGCGCGCGGTTGAGCGTGGGTGCGATCTTCATCACGATGTCGACGGCTTCCTTCGGATTGGCCGCGGCGTCGCGCCAGCCCTTGATCGAGGCGCGCAGGAAGGCCTTCACCAGCTCCGGCTTGTCCTTGGCGGTGTCCTTCGAGACGATCAGCGTGTCGCGCGGGAAGGTGATGCCGCTTTCTTCCGCGGTGAACAGGCGCAGGTTGTCCGAACCCATGCGGTCGCGCACGGTCCACAGCTCGTTGTAGAGCGTGGCGGTCGCGACGTCGGTGTCGCCGTTGATGAAGGGCGTCATGCTGACCTGCTGCGGCTGGATGTCGACCTTGCTCTTGTCGATGCCGGCCTGGGCGAGCATGCCGAACAGCACGTAGTTGGCGCCGGTGAACCAGGTCGTGACCTTCTTGCCCTCGAAGTCCTTCAGGCTCTTGATCGGGCCGTCCTTGCGCGTCACGAAGACGAAGGGCGTGATCTGGTGCGCCACGCCGATCGAGACGATCGGCAGGCCCTTGTCGACGCCGGCCAGCACGCTGTCGGTGCCGCCGGACAGCCCGAAGGTGTCGGCGCCGGTCGCGACCAGGTTCTCGGTCAGCAGGTTGGGGCCGCCCGGGTTGATGGTCAGGTCGATGCCTTCGTCCTTGTAGTAGCCCTTGGCCTGGGCATAGTAGAAGCCGGCGAACTGGGTCTGTGCCAGCCACTTGAGCCGCAGGCTGGCCTTGACCGGCTCCTTGGTCTGGGCCTGCGCGAGCGGCGCGACGCCCAGCGTGGCGAGCGCGACCGCGAGGGTCAGGGAACTCAGGAAATGACGCGTCTTCATGTTCAACCTTTCGGAACGGGAGGAGAGTGGAAACGGGGGGATCAGTCGTCGTACGGAGGCACCGAAGGCGGCGTGCTGCGCGCGAGCCGGCGCAGCAGCGCGGGCCATTCGCGTTCGCCCGCGATCAGGATGTCGCCGTGCTGTTCCCAGAACTGGCGCGCAGCGTGCTCGCAGACCGCGTGCGGCGGCGCCACGATCGGCCCGGCGCTGGGTGCGGCGGCCTGCATCTGCAGCTGGATACGTGCGGCGCGCTCGAAGTAGTAAAGCAGCATGAAGGCCTCGGCCGCGGTGCGCCCGACGGTCAGCACGCCGTGGTTGCGCATCAGCATCACGGGGTGCGTGCCGAAGTCGCGCACCAGGCGCGACTGCTCGTCGAGGTCGATCGCCACACCCTCGTAGTCGTGGAAGGCCTGGCGCCGGTAGAAGCGCATCGCGAACTGCGACAGCGGCAGCAGGCCTTCGGCCTGGGCCGACACGGCGACGCTCGCATCCGAATGCGTGTGGACCACGCAGACCGCGTCGTGCCGGCTCTCGTGGATCGCGCCGTGGATCACGAAGCCCGCGGCATTCACCTCGTAGGGCGTGTCTTCCAGCTTGTTGCCGTGCACGTCGATGCGCACCAGGCTCGACGCCGTGATCTCCTCGAACAGCAGGCCGTAGGGGTTGAGCAGGAACTCGCCCGGACGACCCGGCACGCGCATCGAGATGTGGTTGTAGATCATGTCGTCCAGGCCGAGCTGGGCGATCAGCCGGTAGCAGGCGGCCAGCGCGACGCGCGCCTCCCATTCGCTGTCGTCGATG
>CAIQMJ010000861.1 GCA_903872875.1 uncultured Variovorax sp. | reverse complement strand
CGCGAAGTGGCGCGCATGACGGGCGGCGAGAATCAGCACGCCGGGACCGCGGAGAAGCTGCGCAGCGTCTACGAGAACCTGGGCTCGCGCGTGCAGGTACTGACACGTGAAACCGAACTGGCCGGTGTCCTGGCGCTGATCGCCGCGGTCATTGCGATGGCGGCCGCTGCGCTGTCGATGCTCTGGTTCGGGCGCGTGGGCTGAGAGCCAGACGCCTGCTTGGGGTAATCGCTCTGGCTGGGAAAGCCATGGGCGCCTATAACTGCGCTGGCTGCGCCCCCGCTCCTTGCGACTTTTCCAGCCTCCGGCATTGGCCGAAATCATGCGCCGATCGAGCTTTGAGACGAAGATAGTCAGTGCCTTTGCGGCGGCCGTTCTGGTCGTGATGGTGCTGTGCATTGCCACGGCAAAGCTGGCGTCCGACGCGGGTCATGCGCAGAGGCTGGTGGCACACACCCAGATCGTGCTCAATGCGCTTTCGGAGATCCGGGCAGCGACACTGCAGATCGAACTGAGCACACAGAGCTATCGCATCTCCGGCGATGCGGCGCACCTGGCAAGACGGGACCACACGATTGCCTCGCGGGAGTCGGTGATGTCGCGGCTCGCGCAGCTCACGGCGGACAACGCCGGTCAACAGCCACGTTGGGCGGCGTTGCGCAGCGTGCTGGACGAACGGATCGCGATATCGCGCCGAATCGAGCATCTGCGCGCGGCCGGGGGCGCGGACGCGGCCAACGCCTACGCCAACTCCGCGCCGCTTCAGCAGACCCGCAGCCGTGCCTACGACCTCATCGCGGACATGGAGCAGGAGGAACTGCGATTGCTGGAGGTCCGCAGCGCGGAGCAATCGCGCATGCGCGGCTTCGTGGTGGCTTCGGGCAGCGCGACGGCCGTCCTGCTGTTTGCGTTGCTGGCGGCCATCTATTGGCTGATTCGGCGACAACTGCGCGACACGGCCCTATCGCAGCGGGCCCTCCTGGAAAGTGAAGAAAGCCTGCGCGTGACCTTGCGCTCGATCGGCGACGCGGTGATCGCTACGGATGCCGGTGGACGGATCGCCCACATGAATCCGGTTGCCGAACGGATGACCGGCTGGACGCTCGCACAGGCCGAAGGGCGCCATGCCGACGAAGTGCTCCGCCTTGCTGCGGACGCCGACGTCGCGGCCCCGGGTGCCTTGGCCGACACGCAGCACCGGACGACACACGACGCCATGCTCGCCGCGCGGGATGGAAGCGAATGCCCGGTCGCGCACAGCACGGCGCCGATCCGGGATTCCTCCGGGCGGCTGCGCGGCATGGTGACGGTGCTGCGCGACATGCGCCTGGAGCGGCAGGCGCAGCGCAGCGTCCGCGAGCAGAACGACCTGCTCGAGCGCCGTGTGCAGGAGCGCACCGCCGCGCTGCGCGAAAGCGAACAGCATCTGCGCAGCGTGATCAGCAACGTGCCGGCGATGATCGCCTACGTCGACGCCGCACAGCGCTATGTCTATGTCAACCGCCAGTACCACGACCGCTTCGCACCCGATCGGATAGACATTGCCGGCCACACCGTGCGCGAGATCCTGGGCGAGGCGCGCTATGCGATCGCGGCGCCGCTCATCGACGCGGCCCTGCGCGGCGAGCCGCAGCACTACGACTGGCAGCCTTTCACCGATGTCTGGCAGGCCGTCAGCTATGTGCCTCGGCAGGACGCCGATGGCGCGACGCTCGGCTATTACGTGCTGGGCATCGACATCACCGAGCGCAAGATGGCCGACGGCAAGATCCAGGGGCTCAACGACGAACTCGCGGAGCGCGTGAACGAACTGGAACGCGTCAGCCGTGCGTTGAGGACCCTGAGTGCGGGCAATCGCGCCATGCTGCGCGCAGTCGCCGAGCAGGAGCTTCTCGAGTCGATGTGCGAGGCCATCGTGACGGAAGGCGGCTATGACATGGCGACGGTCTGGTACAGCTACGACGATGCGCGCCAGTCCCTGCGGCCGATGGCGCAGCGCGGCTATGTTGCCGGGCTGGAGGCCCTGCGCGCGTTGAAGACGACCTGGGCGGACAACGCGCACGGCCAGGGTGCGGTCTCCAGCGCGATCCGATCGGGGCTGACGCGCATCGTGCGCGACATTCGCAGCGATCCGGGCTATCTGCCGTGGCGGGACCAGCTGCAGGGCGATGGTTCGAGCATCGCCTGTCCGCTGCGCATCGACGGCAAGGTCATCGGCGCACTGGCCATCTATGACAAGCAGCCCGGGACGTTCGGTCATGAGGAGGCCACCCTCCTGTGCGAGTCCGCGGACGACCTTGCGTTCGGCATCGCCAACCTGCGTGCCCGCGCCGAGCGGCGCCGCACCGAGGACGCGATGGTCCGCCTCCTGCATTACGACGGGCTCACCGGGTTGCCGAACGAAGCTGAATTCATGCTGGCGCTCTCGAGCTTCGTTGCCGGCGGGCGGCCGTTTGCACTGCTGCAGGTCGATGTCGAGCGCCTGAGCGAGATCAACGATGCGCTGGGCTTCGTGCATGGTGATGCGGTGCTGAAGGAGTTCGGATCGCGCCTGGCGCAGTTGGCCGTTTCCCCCGCGCGAGTCGCGCGTCTCCGGGGAGACGAGTTCGCGGTGCTGTTGCCGGAAGGCGAGCTGCAGGATGCCGTCGCCGCCGGGCGCGCCATCGAACAGGCGCTTGCGAAGCCGTTCCTTGTCGCCGACATCACGCTCGACGTCTCGGCGCGCGTCGGTCTCGTGCTGTTCCCGGCGCATGGAACGACCCCGCACGATCTCCTGCGCAATATGGACATCGCCGTCCAGCAGGCCAGGCGCGAGGGCATGCGCCATTGGGTCTTCGATGCGTCGGAGCAGGGAGACCCGCTGCGCAAGCTCGGCGCGGCGAGCGAACTGCGCCGTGCCATCGAGGGCGGCGATCTGCTTCTCCATCTTCAGCCCAAGGTCGACATGAAGTCGTTGAGGGTGGTCGGCGCGGAAGGTCTGGTGAGATGGCAGCATGCCGAGCGCGGCCTCGTCCCGCCGGGCGAATTCATCGAGCTGGCGGAGCACACCGGGCTGATCGACCCACTCACCGAATGGGTGATCGAAGCGGCATTGCGGCTGAACGGCGATTGGATCAAGCGCGGCTGCGCGCTGCCGATCGCGGTGAATCTGTCGGCGCGGAACCTGCGTGACGAGAAGCTGCCCGCGACCATTGCCCGGCTGCAGGAAGCGCATGGGCTGCCGCCCGGACTGCTCGAACTTGAGATCACCGAGAGCACGCTCATGCACGACGCCGAGCTTGCGTTGCGCGTGCTGCATGAACTTCACGCCGCGGGGATTCCCTTGTACATCGACGATTTCGGCACGGGCTACTCGTCGCTCAGCTACCTGCAGAAGCTCCCGGTCCACTGCATCAAGATCGACCAGTCCTTCGTGCGCGACATGAGCCGCAGCGACGACTCCGCGGTCATCGTCCGCTCGACCATCGACCTGGCGCACGACCTGGGCCGCGTGACAGTGGCCGAAGGCATCGAGGACCGGGAGACATGGGATCGGCTGGCGACGATGGGATGCGACACGGCGCAGGGCTACTTCATCGCGCGACCGATGCCTTCGCAGCTTTTTCCGGCCTGGGTCGAGCGTTTCAGGAACACACCGTGGCCCGACACGGGATAATCGCGCCATGTCCACCCTGCGCCGTGCCCGCATCCTCGCCAGCTTCGTGCTGGCGTGGTTCATGCTGTCGCTCGGCGTCGCCATCGCTTCGCCGATCGTCCAGCCTCAGGTGATGCAACTGGTCTGTACCAGCGTCGGGTCGGTCAAGGTGGTGATCCAGACCAGCGATGGCGTCCAGGACCTCGGCGTCGGTCACATCGACTGCCCTCTGTGCGTGCTGACCGGCGCACCGCCGCCGACGCCGCCGGTCGCGCGGCTGCCCGGCATACAGCCACTGGGGCTCGCCGTCCAGTCGATTCCGGCCGCACGCATCGCTGCGGCCACCGCGGCGCCGTTGCCGGCGCGCGGGCCACCTCACCTCTCCTGACTTCGTTGCGCTGAGAGCAGCGCGCCGTGTCTCCGCATCGGAGGCGCGCCGCGTCGTCCGCTCGCAAGCATCCTTGCCATGAAGCGGCATCCCAGGCGG
>CAIQMJ010000860.1 GCA_903872875.1 uncultured Variovorax sp. | reverse complement strand
GCTGCTCTACCGACTGAGCTACACCGGCTAAGTCTTCGATTATACATCATCTTTTTCAGCATTCCGGCACAGGCCATGCTCGATGAAAGTGGCCTGGCGACGTGGACATGGGATGAAGTACGGCCTTCAGAGGTAACGCCGAACCATCCAGTTGAGCTCCGGCCAAAACCATGCGATCAGCGTCACCACGATGGCGAAAGCTGCCACGGCCACCACGCCGAGCAGCATGTCGAGCGCCAGGACAGCACCCAGAAAGCGCCGCACAGACCCCTCTTCTTTTTCATCTTTCGATCCGGCAGCGTTGACGGGCTTCTTGCCAGACGCGGCAACTTCCTTCTTCTCTGCAGCCTTTGGCTTTGCCATCGCCCAGGCAGGCGTAGGCAACCCGCCGAACGCACTTTCGTCGGTCGGTGCTTCGGGCTTCTTCTGGGTTGGAAATTCGAGGCCAGCCACTGGCAACTCCTTCACGGTAGGCAAACGGGTTTGGGCAACCGCAATTGTAAATTACGGTTACTGACTACCAGCTGCCTCCCGGAATGCTGCAGGACCGGCGCTCCGCAACAACATCCCGGTGATGTCAATTCGCCGAAGCAGACGGAAATATCGAGGGAGCACGCATCCCATGGAAACTTGACGGAATGGGGCAAAAGCCGCCCTGGTCGTCGAGAAAACGTCTGACCGCCTGCGCAGACGAACCGACCATCCCCACCGTTTCACCCAGTTCGACAGGCGTGCAGTCAAGAATCCCGCACCAGTCGCGCACCTCATAGTCTTTATTCTGCGAAACGGGGGCGGGGTCGCTGGCCAGAAACGCAAGATCCATCAGCTCCTGTGTTCGAGGTCTCGGACCACGGCCATCGCCCGCACGACGGTCGCCGATTCTCACGTTCTTGCCGGCAACGTCTTCCGCATCGATTGATCCACGCGCGCCGACCGATCGGATCAAACGGCTCCGTCGTCACGCCGCAAGTGTTGACGGCAGAACGTGATTGGCAGCAGCGCGGGTTATTTCTACGCGGCGCGGCGCGTCGGGCGCGCGCCGCTCTGGCAAGTGAACGCACTCCAGCGCGAAATCGCCCGTCTGAAGAACGATCGGCTTGCGGGGATCAGAGCGATAGCACCGCAGCGCAACGGCGTCGATCGCCTGTGCATGGCGGTCATAGGCCGCGACCAGCGTATCGCCGCCGCCGTTGGCGCCGAAAAGGTCGCGCAAGGGGAACTCGCCGATCTGCGCAATTACCCGGGCACCGTCCAGGCCGTCAGGGTAGATGGCAAATCGCACGGTCGCCGTGTCGAAACAAAAAATCGCTTCACGCGTCATCTGAATGTCTCCGTCAGTTTTATCTGGAGGAGAAGATCCTCGGCGACCGGGCCGCTGAATCAGCCGTCTGCGCAACGGCACGTCGGCGGACGCCTACAGCAGAAGTTGGGTCAGGGCCAACACGATGGACACGGTCAACAGGCCCAGCCCCGTCGAAACCACGACGCTCGCCGTCACGAGTTCTTCCGCCGTCCGATAGCGCTGTGAAAAGAGGAACACGTTGGCACCCATCGGCAGCGCGCCGGCCAGCGTCATCACCGCCAGTTGCAATCCCCGCACGCCCAATAGCCAGCCAGCGCCGAAGACGAGCAACGGGTGCACCAGATTCTTGATCGCGACCTGTTGCAACGCGCTGCGCCAATGCTCGCCGACGCGGGTCAGCGCAAGCGTGATGCCGACCATGACCAACGCCACCGGCGTGAAAGCCTGGCCCAGCAACAGGATCGGCGTATCCAGCGCAGGAGGCATCGTGAGCCCGGTCTGAGCGAACAACAGTCCCGCAATGATCGGTAGTGGAACCGGATGAATGATGGCATTGCGCAACGCGCGGCCGACAGTGCGCAGCAAGGAGCGCCCTTCGCCATGGCCCGCCGCCGCCTGCTCCCTGGCGACCGCGAGCTCGATCAGCAGCGTTGCGCCCGTCATCAGCACCAGCGAATGCAGCGAGATCAAGGTGAGCAGCAGCACCATGCCGTCCGCGCCGTAGGCCAGGCTGATGATCGGAATTCCGATCATCGTGGTGTTGCTGTACGTGTTGGCCAGCGCCAGCACCGCCGACGTGCGGTTGAAGCCGCGCCAACTGATCGTGGCGAGAAAGATGAGGCCGGCACCGATGAAGTACGCGGCAACCGGCTTCAGGCTCAGTTGCTGAACCTGCACGGTACTCATTGCGCGAAAGAGCAATGCCGGCGCGAGCAACAGGAAAATCAGGTTGGACAG
>CAIQMJ010000859.1 GCA_903872875.1 uncultured Variovorax sp. | reverse complement strand
GCGAGCGCACGGGCGATCGCCACGCGCTGCTGCTGGCCGCCCGACAGTTCGCCCGGGTAGCGCGCGCCGAAGGTCGGCAGCTTGACCATCGCGAGCAACTCGGCCACGCGGCGGTCGATGGCGGCAGGCGCCTCGCCGCGGATGCGCAGGCCGTAGCCCACGTTCCGCGCCACCGTCATGTGCGGGACCAGCGAGTACGACTGGAACACGATGCCGAAGCCGCGCTCGCGCGCCGGCATCTGCGCGAGGTCGCGGCCGTTCAGCGACACGCTGCCGCCGTCGGCCGCCATCAGCCCCGCGATGATGCGCAGCAGCGTGGTCTTGCCGCAGCCGCTCGGACCGAGCAGGCACACGAACTCCGCACCTCCCACGTCGAGCTCGATGCGCTCCAGCGCCGCCTGGCCGCCAAAGCTCTTGTGAAGGTTCCTGATCTGCAATGCCATGCTGTCCGTCCGGGTCGGTGCCGTGTGTCGTCTGTCGTTGAATCGCTGTCGGCCGCGCCGCGGCCTCAGGTGGCGAGCCCCATCTCGGGGTCGCTGATGCCGTCGGCGCCGGTTTCCACGCGACCCGCGAAGCGCCGCAGGAAGGTGCCGCCGCTGTCGACGTTCGCGCTCACGCTGAAGTCGTACCAGTGCTTGCTGTAGCTCAGGTCCCACTGCTGCACGACCACCTGGCCGGGTGCCAGCGCGAAGTTCCACGGCCCATCGGTGCGGTACGCGCTCGGCGTCACCGTGACGTTGCAGCTGATGTTGCCGAGGTTGTGCATCTCCAGGTGCACGTCGCCGTTGGCCGTGTCGTAGCAGACGCGGATCTCGGGCAGGCCGGCACCGCCGGCGAGCGAGGTCGGCAGCACGCCACGGAAGCGGCGGAAGAAGCCGTTCGGGCCGAAAACCGACAGGTCGTAGCCGCCGTCCGTGGCGGGCGCCCAGCTGTCGTTGAGCAGCGTGCCGGGCTCCACCGTGTAGCGGCGCGGCACGTCCCCGAGCGCCAGGTGGTTGTAGACCTGGTAGACCGCGCCAACCCGGCCCGTGTTGCCGAATACCAGCCAGAACTTCTGGCGTTCGACATCGGGCCGGCCGCTGGTGTGCAGTTCATAAGGCAGTGCGCGCGAGTAACGCACGCCGGTGGTTTGCTGCGGCATCGTGCCGGTGCCGGCAGCCGGTGCCACCGGCGTCGGGTAGAGCAGTTGCTGCGCGATTGCAGCGTCGGCCGCTGCGCTGGTGATGGTCGGCAGCGCGGGCAGGGCGGCATTGGGCGTCGCGAAGTTGAAGCAGGTCGTGAGGTCGCTGCTGACCGCGCGGCGCCAGGCGCTGATGTTGGGCTCCACCACGCCGAAGCGCGCTTCCAGGAAGCGGATCACCGACGTGTGGTCCGACACCTGCGAGTTGACCCAGCCGCCGCGGCTCCACGGCGACACCACGTACATCGGCACGCGCCAGCCCATGCCGTAGGGCGAGCCGAGATAGGGCGACTTCAGCTGGTTGCGCTCGCCGAGCGTCGACACGGTGCTCATGCCCGCCTCGGTGCCGTCCGCGTTGAGCGACGGGATGGCCGGCGGCGGCATGTGGTCGAAGTAGCCGTCGTTCTCGTCGAACATCAGGAAGAGCACGGTCTTGCTCCACACCGCCGGGTCGGACGTGAGCGCGTCCAGCACGCGCTCGGTGTATTCGGCGCCCCACAGCGGCGAAGACGGGCCGGGATGCTCCGAATACTTGGCGGGCGCGACGATCCAGCTGACCTGCGGCAGGCGATCGTTCTTCACGTCGTCGGCGAGGTCGTCCAGCGTGCGCGTCGACAGCGCACGCGCCTTCAGCGACGCCTGCGCCGCCGTCGGCGTGGCCGCGTAGTAGGCCTCGCGGTAGCTGGTGAAGCCTTCCAGCGGGTTGTCGGTGAAGTTGTCCGCCATGTCCTGGTAGATCTGCCAGGTCACGCCGGCCGCCTCCAGGCGCTCGGGGTAGGTCGTCCAGCTGTAGCCGGGCGCATTCGCGAGGTCGTCATTGGTGTTGTCGATGGCCGGGCCGCCGCCCTGGCCGAGCGGGTCGTTGCTGCCGGTCCAGAGGAACAGCCGGTTCGAGTTTGTGCCGGTGAGTTCGCTGCAGTGGTAGGCGTCGCACACCGTGAAGGCATCGGCCAGCGCGAACTGGAAGGGCATGTCGCTTTCCTGGTAGTAGCCGAGCGCGCGTGCGGTCTTGGCCGCGACCCACTGGTTCACCCGGCCGCCGTTCCAGGCCTGCTGGCCGTCGGACCAGCTGTGCGCCATCGCCGTGGTGCGCTGCGCGCTGGTGCTGGTCGTGTCGTAGTGGAAGGGCAGACAGGTCGCGGTGCCCGTGGTCGCCGGCTGGTACCAGACCGGCTTGCCATTGGCGAGCGGCACCGGGAAGCGGTCGCCGAAGCCGCGCACGCCGCGCAAGGTGCCGAAGTAGTGGTCGAACGCGCGGTTCTCCTGCATGAAGATCACGACGTGCTTGACGTCGCTGATCGTGCCGGTGTCCTGCGCGGCCGGGATGGCCAGTGCGCGCCGGATGCTGGGTGGCAGCAGGCCGAGGGCCGCCGTTGCGCCCGCTGCGGCTGCAGCGCCGCGCAGGAAGCCGCGGCGGCTGCTGGAGACGAAATCTTTGCTCTTGGTCATGGGCGTGCCTCAGGGTGCGCAGCGGACCGTCTCCGGACGGCGTGCGGGCGTGGTGGTGGCCGATGCGTCGGTGCCCGGCGGCACGAGTGCCGCGGCGGGCGGCCCGGCGGTCGCCGGATCGTTGGGCGTGACCACCACGGTGGGCTGGTCGGTGCTGCCGGCCGGCGTGGTCGCCGCCGTGTCGCCGCCGCTGCTGCCGCTGCCGCCGCAGGCGCTGAGCACCGCGGCCATTGCCAGGACTGTCAGGGCTGCGGCG
>CAIQMJ010000858.1 GCA_903872875.1 uncultured Variovorax sp. | reverse complement strand
TTCCAGCGCGTGATCCAGCGCGCGATCATGCATGTACAGTCCACCGGCAATGGCAAGAAGGAAGTCACTGGCGCCAACGTGCTGGTCGCGATCTTCGGCGAGAAGGACTCCCACGCCGTGTACTACCTGCACCAGCAGGGCGTGACGCGCCTGGACGTCGTGAACTTCATCGCGCACGGCATCAAGAAGAGCGATCCGCCGGAAGCCGCGAAGGGCAGCAGCGAAGCGCCTTCCAACGAAGGTGAAGAGGGCGGTAGTGAAAAGAACGAGAAGGCTTCGCCGCTCGAACAGTTCACGCAGAATCTCAACCAGATGGCCAAGGACGGCAAGATCGACCCGCTGATCGGCCGCGAATACGAGGTCGAGCGCGTCATACAGATCCTGTGCCGTCGGCGCAAGAACAATCCGCTGCTGGTGGGTGAAGCCGGCGTGGGCAAGACCGCGATCGCCGAGGGGCTGGCCTGGCGCATCACGCAAGGCGACGTGCCGGAAATCCTGGCCGAAGCCGTGGTGTATTCGCTCGACATGGGCGCGCTGCTGGCCGGCACCAAGTATCGCGGCGACTTCGAGCAGCGCCTGAAGGGCGTGCTCAAGTCGCTGAAGGACAAGCCGAATGCCGTGCTGTTCATCGACGAGATCCATACGCTGATCGGCGCCGGTGCGGCATCGGGCGGCACGCTGGATGCGTCGAACCTGCTCAAGCCGGCGCTGTCCAGCGGCCAGTTGAAGTGCATTGGCGCCACCACCTTCACCGAATACCGCGGCATCTTCGAGAAGGACGCGGCCCTGTCGCGTCGGTTCCAGAAGGTCGACGTTGTCGAGCCGACGGTGCAGGAAACCGTCGACATCCTGAAGGGCCTGAAGTCACGCTTCGAAGAGCACCATGGCGTGAAGTACGCCGTGGCCGCCCTGCAGGCGGCGGCCGAACTGAGCGCCAAGTACATCAATGACCGTCACCTGCCCGACAAGGCGATCGACGTCATCGACGAAGCCGGTGCTGCCCAGCGCATCCTTGCGCCGAGCAAGCGCAAGAAGACCATCAGCAAGACCGAAGTCGAGGAAATCGTCGCGAAGATCGCGCGCATTCCCCCGGCGAACGTGTCGAACGACGATCGCGGCAAGCTGCAGACGCTCGAACGCGACTTGAAGAGCGTCGTGTTCGGGCAGGACAAGGCACTCGAAGTGTTGGCCTCCGCCGTCAAGATGGCGCGTTCGGGCCTTGGCAAGGGCGACAAGCCGATCGGCTCGTTCCTGTTCAGCGGCCCCACCGGCGTCGGCAAGACCGAAGCGGCCAAGCAGCTCGCCTACATCATGGGCATCGAGCTGATCCGCTTCGACATGTCCGAGTACATGGAACGTCATGCGGTGAGCCGCCTGATCGGCGCGCCTCCGGGTTACGTCGGTTTCGACCAGGGCGGCCTGTTGACCGAAGCGATCACGAAGAAGCCGCATGCGGTGCTGTTGCTCGACGAAATCGAGAAGGCGCATCCGGACATCTTCAACGTGCTGCTGCAGGTCATGGACCATGGCACCCTGACGGACAACAACGGACGCAAGGCCGACTTCCGCAACGTCATCATCATCATGACGACGAATGCGGGCGCCGAAACCATGAACAAGGCGACCATCGGCTTCACCAACCCGCGCGAAGCGGGCGACGAGATGGCTGACATCAAGCGTCTGTTCACGCCCGAGTTCCGCAACCGCCTGGACGCGCTGGTGAGC
>CAIQMJ010000857.1 GCA_903872875.1 uncultured Variovorax sp. | reverse complement strand
GTTCAAGTCGAGCACGCGTATGCCGATCGCCGCCAGACGGCTCGCCGTCGCCTCCGAGCTTGCGACTGCGCCGCCTATCCGTTCCCTGATGGCCGCCAGCTCGGCGATGAAGAAGTTCGCCGTCGAACCGGTGCCCACGCCGACGATCGCGCCCTTCACCACATAGTCCAGTGCGGCCCGGCCGACCTGCTCCTTCAGTTGGTCCTGGGTGAATTGGGGCGTGCTCATCAGGGAGAATCCTTGGTTGTTCGAAGTCGAGAATTATCCGATGCCCTTGCCGCTACCCTCGTCGCTCTATGGACTTGCCCGTCCTTTCCTCTTCGGTTTCGATGCCGAGCACGCCCATGAAATCACGCTCGGCGCGCTCGCACGCACCCAGAACACGCCGCTGGCCTGTCTGTATGCGGCTGCGCGCGTGGACGACCCGGTCACGCTCGCCGGATTGGTATTCCCGAATCGGGTAGGACTTGCCGCAGGTCTCGACAAGAACGCGCGGTGCATCGATGCCTTCTCGGCGATGGGTTTCGGTTTTGTCGAGGTCGGCACCGTCACCCCGAAGGCCCAGGCCGGAAACCAACGCCCGCGGATATTCCGGCTGCCCGAGCGCGATGCGCTGATCAACCGCCTCGGCTTCAACAACGACGGCCTGCCGGCCTTCCTGGCCAACGTCGCGAAGGCGCGTTTCCGGACGCATGGCGCCACCCGGCCGCCGATGCTGCTCGGCCTGAATATCGGCAAGAACGCCACCACCCCGATCGAACGGGCCGCGGACGACTACCTGCTGTGCCTCGATGGCGTCTATCCGCATGCGGACTACGTGACGGTCAATATCTCCAGCCCAAACACCGCGAACCTGCGCTCGCTGCAAAGCGACGAGGCGCTCGATGCCTTGCTCGGCGTGATAGCGCAGCGCCGTGAAGTGCTGGCGACGCAGTACGGCAAGCGCGTGCCGCTGTTCGTGAAGATCGCGCCGGACCTCGACGATGCGCAGGTCGGCGTGATCGCGGCCACGCTCAGGCGACATGGCATGGATGGGGTGATCGCAACCAACACGACGCTGTCACGCGAAGCCGTTGCAGGCCTGCCGCATGCACAGGAAACCGGTGGGTTGTCGGGCGCGCCGGTGCGCGAAGCAAGCAATAGGGTGATCGCACAGCTGCGCGCAGCGCTCGGTGCAGGCTTTCCGATCGTCGGCGTCGGTGGCGTCCTGAGCGCCGCGGACGCGGAGGCAAAACTCACGGCCGGCGCTGATGTGATCCAGATCTACACCGGGCTCATCTACCGCGGTCCCGCACTGGTGCGCGAGGCCGCACGGGCGCTGCGCAAAGCGCGCGGCGGCGCCTGATCACACGACAATGACCGTGGAGCTCTTTTAAGGGTCCACGAATCGGCCACCTGACGCGCAGGCGTCAGTGGCGTCGCTGGCGCTCAGCGCAACCGCCAAAGCATCGGCGCCACGAAAGCGGCCCAGCGCAGCAGCCTGCGCGGCCCGACGACAGCCACGACAGCGGCCGCAGCCACACCCGATGCAACGGGATGCGCGCGCGCCAGACGCAGCGCCATTTCGCTCGCAGTTTCATCCGCCGGCGGTTCTTCCGTGGCAGGGTGCGGTACACGCGGTGCCTGCAATACTGCAATGCGTTCGCGCTGCTGCGCCATACGCGCGAGCAACTCATCGCGCGTGGCGGGACGCCGCTGCGGTGCGCGCGGCTCGTCGTCTTCGTCCTTGCCCAGATCAAAACGTTCCTGCGCCCAAGCCCAGTCGCGCGCGATTTCCTCACGCACCGGCGTGAAGGCAGCCGATGCACCATTCAGCATCTTCCAGAGCCCGAGCAGCGACGCGGCCCACAGCACGATCCACACGGCGGCAACCGACCAGGCAGCCGTCGTGCGATGCGGTGTGTCCCAGAAATGCACCACCACCGCGACCGACAGCAGCGCCACGGCAACCGTCGTCAGCCCCAGCACCACGATCACCAGGACCAGCATCAGCTTGAAGCGCTGCTTTTCCTCGTCCCAAGCCATCCGCAGCAACTGCGCGCGATCTTCGGCTGCGATCGCACCCTCGCCCACCGCGATCTTCAATTGCCGGATCTTTCGATCCAGCCCCAGCATCGACAGCAGATTCATCGATCAGCGGCGGCGACCAAGCAGCAACCCGACGAGCACGCCCACAGCGAGCGCGCCTGCAGCGATCTGCCAGGGCTCGTCATGCGCGTAGGCATTGGCCGTGGTGGCGGCCTCCTTGGCCTTCTGGGTTGCGAGCTTGCTCTTTTCTGCGGCGAGTTCGCGGGCGATGGCCAGCTTGGTTTCGACGCGCTGGCGCAGGGCCTTGATCTGCGGCATGGATTCGAGATCCTTACCGCCAAGCACGCCCTTGACGTCGCTGGCGAGTTCTTCGACTACCGCGTTGGCGGCGGCTTCGAGGTTCTTGGATGCACTCATTGGGATCTTTCTCCGTGATTCGCGCCGGCACCGCGCCGACAAACGCAATGCCTGCAAGCGGCATGCCGTTCCATGGTACATGCGTACTCAGCGTGGCCCAAGCAATGCCGCCACACGTCGTCCGATTGCCAGGCTGCTCGTGAGTCCGGGCGATTCGATGCCAAACAGATTCACGAGCCCAGGGACGCCGTGCGCAGCTGGCCCCTCGATCGCGAAGTCGCGCGCCGCTTCACCGGGGCCGGAAATCTTGGGTCGGATGCCGGCGTAGCCCGGAATCAGGGCGCCGTCCGGCAACGCAGGCCAGTACTTGCGCACTTCGGCATAGAAGCCGTCGCCACGCGATGGATCGACCACGAGGTCGTCGGGCGACGCGACCCACTGCACATCGGGGCCGAACTTGGCCTGTCCGCCGAGATCGAGCGTCAGGTGCACGCCCAGGCCAGCGGCCTCCGGCACCGGATAGATCAGACGGGTGAACGGTGCACGGCCGCCCAACGTGAAGTAGCTGCCCTTCGCGAAATACGCCTCGGGCACGGCGCTGGCCGGCAAGCCGGTGATGCGGCGCGCCAATGCCGGCGCACTCAGACCGGCCGCATTCACGACGCTGGTGCAACGCAGTTGCGTGCCGTCGTCGGTGGTCAAGACGGTGCCTTGCGCCGTGCAGGCGGCCTGCATCACCGGTGACTTCAGCGCAAGCACGCCCCCTGCGTGCTCCAGATCGCCCTGATAGGCCAGCATCAACGCATGGCTGTCGACGATGCCGGTGCTCGGCGAATGCAGCGCGGCAAGGCATTCGAGCTGCGGCTCCATCGCTTGCGCCTGTGCGCGCGTGAGCAGCACCAGATCGTCGACGCCATTGGCCCGCGCCTTGCCGACGATGGCTTCGAGTTCAGCGACCTGTGCAGTCGACGTCGCGACGATCAGCTTGCCGCAGCGCCGATGCGGCACGCCGCGCTCGGCCGCGTAGGCATAGAGCGCCTGCCTGCCTTCGACGCACAACTGCGCCTTGAGCGACCCTTGCGGATAGTAGATGCCTGCATGAATGACTTCGCTGTTGCGCGAACTGGTGCCCGTGCCAATCGCGCCTTCGGCTTCCAACACGATCACATCGCGCCCCTGAAGCGCCAAGGCTCGCGCAACGGCGAGACCCACCACACCCGCGCCGATGACGGCGCAATCGATTTCGTCCATGCCGCAAGCTTAGCGGCCTCTGGCTTGGTCAGGTGGGAGGCTTGTGATACTCCGGCCTGTCAGGCAGAAGCGGCCAATGGCCAATATGGGAATTTGGTGGGCGGTCCAGGTTTCGAACCTGGGACCCCAGCAGTGTGAATGCTGTGCTCTACCCCTGAGCTAACCGCCCTTCAGGACGACATGACGATGTCGCCGGAAGATATGTTTCGCGTTATCTGCGAAGCCTCAAATTATGCCACAGCATTTTGGCTTGCCGCATCGGCTTTTCTGAAAACTGTGCGGCCACCGCTCGATTTGTCGAGCTGCGCCAACAGCGCCTCGTGTGCCGCCAGCTCGCCGTCGCCCGCCATCAGAACGGGCAGATCGAAGCCACGCAGATCGACCAGCACGATCTCGCCCAGCGTCGGCTCGTTCGACTGCACGTCGATCAGCAGCGCGTCCTGGCCACGCGTGAGGTTGATGTAGACGTCGGCCAGCAGCTGCGCGTCGAGCTTCGCGCCGTGGAAGGTCCGGTTGGAACGGTCTACGCCGAAGCGATCGCACAAGGCATCCAGCGAGTTGCGCTTGCCCGGGTAGACCTGCTTGGCCATCGCCAGTGTGTCGGTCACGTCCGGCGCGAAAGTACGCAATGGCGGCAGCCCCGCGAGCTCGAACTCCTTGTTCAGGAAGCCGACGTCGAACGCCGCGTTATGGATGATCAGCTCGGCGCCGCGCAGGTACTCGACGACATCATTCGCGAGCGCCGCGAACTTCGGCTTGTCGCGCAGGAAGTCGGTCGTGAGACCATGCACCTTGAGTGCATCTTCGTGGCTCTCGCGCTCCGGGTTGAAGTAGATGTGCAGGTCGTTGCCGGTGAGCTTTCGGTTGAACAGCTCCACGCAACCCAACTCGATGATCCGGTCGCCGTTCTCCGCGGACAGACCGGTGGTCTCGGTATCGAGAACGATCTGGCGCGTCATATGCGCGCCCTGTCACGGCACTGCGTGATTTCGCCTTCCCTCAGGGGTCTGCGCACTTGGCTGGGACGGCTCGTCGCTGCGCTCATCAGTGGTTTTCCTTCGCATGGTTGATCGAATACTTCGGTATCTCGATCGTCACATCCTGCTGCGCCAGGATCGCCTGGCAACTCAGACGCGATTGCGGCTCGAGGCCCCAG
>CAIQMJ010000856.1 GCA_903872875.1 uncultured Variovorax sp. | reverse complement strand
CGCGCAGGTGCCCGCGGGCACCGACGCCGACGTGGATGCGGCGGTGCACGCGGCACGCACCTCGCTGGCCGATGCGCGCTGGCGCGGTCTCACGCCCTATGCCCGCGAGCGCCTGCTGATGCGGCTGGCCGACCTGATCGAGGCGCATGCCGACGAGATCGCCGGGCTCGAGACGCTGAACCAGGGCAAGCTGCTGGCCTGGTCGCACGCCATCGAGGTCGGCGGCAGCGCGCAGTGGTTGCGCTACATGGCCGGCTGGGCCACCAAGATCGAGGGCAGCACCTTCGACGTGTCGATACCGTTTCCGCCGGGAACCCGCTACCGCACATCGACCCAGCGCGTGCCGGTGGGCGTGGTGGGGGCGATCGTGCCCTGGAACTTTCCGCTGGCGATGGCCGTGTGGAAGATCGCGCCCGCGCTCGCCTGCGGCTGTACCGTGGTGCTGAAGCCGGCCGAAGAGACGCCGCTCACCGCGCTGCGGCTCGCCGAGCTCGCGCTGGAGGCCGGGATTCCACCGGGCGTGCTCAACGTCATCACGGGCGACGGCGCCACCGGTGCAGCCCTGGTGCGCCATGCCGGGGTGGACAAGATCACCTTCACCGGCTCGACCGAGGTCGGCCGCCTGATCGGTGCCCAGTGCGGGCGCGACATCCGCCGCGCCGCGCTGGAGCTCGGCGGCAAGAGCCCGGTCATCGTCCTCGACGACGTGGACGTCGAGGCCGCCGTGCAGGGTGCGGCCGGCGCCATCTTCTTCAACCACGGCCAGGTCTGCACGGCGGGCTCGCGCCTCTACGTGGCGCAGCCGCTGTACGAGGAGGTGGTCGCCGGACTCGCCGCCGTGGCCGATGCGACGGTGCTGGGCGCCGGGACCGACCCGCAGGCGCAGATGGGTCCGATGGTCTCGGCCCGCCACCGCGACCGCGTGATGCAGCTGATCGGCACCGGCAGCGCCGAAGGCGGCGAAGTCGTGGCCGGCGGCCGCGCGGTGGACGGACCGGGCTATTTCGTGCGGCCGACGGTGGTCGCCAACAGCGGCGGAAAGGACCTGACCCTGGTGCGCGAGGAAGTGTTCGGGCCGGTGCTGGTGGCCATGCCCTTCAGCGACCTCGACGAGGTGCTGCGCCAGGCCAACGACTCCATCTACGGCCTGGGTGCCAGCGTCTGGACCAACGATCTGCGCCGCGCGCAGCGTGCCATCGACGCGCTCGAGGCCGGCACCGTCTGGGTCAATACCCACAACATGGTCGACCCGAACATGCCATTCGGCGGCTTCAAGGCCTCCGGCGTGGGGCGCGAACACGGGCGCGCGGCGATCGAGGCCTATACCGAACCCAAAACCGTCTGCATCGCCTACTGAATCCCTGCACGCCACCACCATTCCATCCAAAGAGAGACACACCATGCACATGCAAAGAAAAGGGTTCCTGAACCGCAGCCTGGCCCTGGCCGGCGCGGCCCTGGCCATCCTGGCCAGTCCGATGGCGCAGGCCGAGACGCGGCTGGCCGTGTCGCAGTGGGTACCGCCGACCCATCCCGTGGCCGAGGTCATGACCGCCTGGGCACAGCAGGTGGAGAAGGCCACGGCGGGTCGCGTGAAGCTGCAGAACCTGCCGCAGGCGGTGACCAACCCGCCAGGCCACTTCAATGCGGTGCGCGACGGCCTGGCCGACCTGGCCTTCACCGTCATCGGCTACACGCCGGGGCGCTTCCAGCTGTCGGAGATCGTCGAGATGCCGCTGATGGCCGATTCGGCCGAACTGAATTCGGGCGCCTTCTGGCGCCTCGCGCAGCAACAGCCGGCGGTGATGGCCGAATACAAGGACGTGAAGGTGCTGGCACTCTTCACCCACGGTCCCGGCACCGTCTTCAACACGCGCCAGGAGATCACCAGCCTGGCCGATCTGCAGAAGCTCAAGTTCAGGGTCGGCGGCGGTGTGGTCAACGAAGTCGGCAAGCTGATGAACGCCAACGTGACCATCAAGCCCGCGACCGAGTCCTACGAGCTGCTGTCCAACGGCGTCATGGACGGCGTGTGGCTTCCGGTCGAATCGGTGGCCACCTACAAGCTGGAGAAGCTGGTGCGCTACATCACCACCTTTCCGGGCGGTCTCTACAGCTCGAGCTTCATCGTGATGATGAACAAGAAGAAATGGGAGTCGCTGGGCAAGGAAGACCAGGCGGCCATCGACGGCATCGCCGGCGAGTCGTTCTCGCGCGCGCTGGGCAAGGCCTTCGACCAGCGCGACGAGGAGGGGCGCAAGCTGGCGCTGGCCAGCGGCATCAAGATCACGGCGGCGCCCCCCGCCCTGGTGAAGGAAGTCGAATCCCGCATCGCACCGCTGGAAAAGCGCTGGGTCGACCTGGCCGCCAGCCGAGGCGTGGCGAACGCCGAGCAGGTCATCAAGGCCTACCGCGCCGATGCGCGCAAGGCGCCGTGAGCATGGACGCCGTGACCGCCGGGACACCGGTGGAGTCGGGGCTCGAACGCGCGGTGCGCTGGCTCAACGGCGTGCTCACCGCCCTGGCCGGTACCGCCATCCTGGCGCTGATGGTCCTGACCTTCGTGGACGTGGTGGGGCGCAAGTTCTACCGTGCCGTGCCGGGTGCCCTCGAGGTCAGCGAGATGCTGATGGTGCTGGTGCTGTTCTGCGCGTTGCCGCTGGTGTCATGGAAGGCGGAGCACGTGTGCTTCGAACTCGTCGATGCGCTCTACAAAGGCGCCGCCGCCCGCTGGTCGCGGGTGGTGATGGACCTGATCTGCGCGCTGGCGCTCGGGCTGCTCGGCTGGGCCTGCTGGGGCTATGCCGGCCGCACGCTGGCCGATGGGGACCTGAGCGTCTACCTGCGCATTCCCACCGGCTGGTTCATCTACCTGATGGCCGTGATGGTGCTGCTGGCGGCCCAGCTGCACCTGGTGCGCTGCGCCACCGTGGACCAGCGGGCTCGCTGAAGTCCGATCGTCTCTTCCTGTTCAACGGATCCTCCCCACCATGCTCCATTCCCTGCTGGGCTTCGCCGCCATCTTCATCCTGATGGTGTTGCGGGTGCCCATCGCCTTTGCCATGGGCATCGTCGGCTACGTCGGTCTCGGGCTGCTGCGCTCCTTCGACGTATCGGCCGTGAGCGTGCTCGAGGTGGTGAAAAGCACCGGCTTTTCCTACACCCTGTCGGTCATTCCCCTGTTCATCCTGATGGGCAACCTGACGGCTCGTGCCGGCATGGCGACCGAGCTGTTCGCGCTCGCGCGTTCCTTCATCGGCCATCGGCGCGGCGGCATCGCCATGGCCACCATCGGCGCCTGCGCGGGCTTCGGTGCCATCTGCGGCTCGTCCATCGCGACCACGGCCACCATGGCCAAGGTCGCCTATCCGGCGATGAAGGGCCTGGGCTATTCCGACGAGCTGGCCACCGGCACCATCGCCGCCGGCGGCACGCTCGGCATCCTGATCCCGCCCTCGACCGTGCTGGTCATCTACGGGATCATGACCGAGACCAGCATCGGCAAGCTGTTCGCGGCCGGCCTGCTGCCGGGCATCTTCATCGCGATCATGCTGTGCCTGGCGGTGGCCTGGACGGCGTGGCGCGATCCGCTCGCCGCGCCGCCCAGCACGCGCGCCACCTGGCCTGAGCGCCTGCTGGCACTGCGTGGCATCTGGGGTGTGGCCGCGCTGTTCATCGTGGTCATGGGAGGCATCTACGGCGGCCTGTTCACCGCCACCGAAGGCGCCGGCTTCGGTGCGTTCGGCGCCTTCCTGTTCGCCCTGTGCCGCCGGTCGCTGAGCTGGCCGGTGTTCACCGAGGTGATCGCCGAGTCGGTGCGCACCACGGCCATGCTGTTCACGATCCTGATCGGCGCGCTGATCTTCGGCAACTTCATCAACTTCACCGGCATGCCGGACGACCTGAAGGCCTTCGTGGTGCAGTTCTCCGTGCACCCGCTCGCGGTGATCGTCGCCATCTGCGCCATCTACGTGCTGCTGGGCAGCGTGATGGAGGAACTGTCGATGATCCTGCTGACCGTGCCGGTGTTCTTCCCGGTGGTG
>CAIQMJ010000855.1 GCA_903872875.1 uncultured Variovorax sp. | reverse complement strand
AGGAGATCTTCGGCGTCAACCACCACATCCGCGCGCTCTGCACGCGACTGGCGGCAGCCGGCTACGACGCCTACGCGCCGGCGCTCTTCGATCGCATGGAACGCGGGTTCGCGAGCGGCTACAGCCAGGAGGAAGTCGCCGTGGCGCTGCGGTTCCTGCCGAAGCTCGACTGGGACGCCATGGTCATCGACACGCTGGCCACGGCCGCCCGCGCACGTGAAAGCCGGTTGCCGGTGGCCGCCATGGGCTTCTGCCTCGGCGCATCGGTGGCCTACATGGCCGCGCAGCGCAGCCCGGACATCTCGGCGGTCGTCGGCTACTACGGCGGCCAGATCGCGGAGCATCTCGACACGCCGCCGCAGTGCCCGACGATCCTGCACTACGGCGAGACCGACCACACGATTCCGATGGACAACGTCGCGCGCATCCGCGCACGGCGACCGGAATGCGAGGTTCACGTCTATCCCGCGGGCCACGGCTTCAACTGCGACGAGCGCGCGGCCTTCGAGCCGGCATCGGCCGCACTGGCCTGGGCGCGGTCGATGCAGTGGCTCGGCGCGCACCTGGGCTAGACGAACACATCCCGCAGGCTGCGCGTGCGCGTGGCCTGTCCCCGCGAGACATGGCTTGAAGTGCCGGTACAGGCCGCCGCAAGGCTGCCCTCATTGAACAGAACATGGACTGAATCCGACGTGACAGCGATCTACGACAACCCACTCAAATTCAGCCGGATCGACGTGCGGCCCGCCAACGGCACGATCGGCGCCGAGATCCGCGGCGTGGACCTGAGCAGCCCGCTCGACGACGAGACCTGGGCGGAAGTCCGACAGGCTTTCCACGACTACCTGGTCATCTACTTCCCGGATCAGCCGCTGACGCATCCGCAGCACCTGGCCTTCAGCCAGCGCTTCGGCGAACTCATGGACATGCCGCAACTGCACGCGGTCGACGGCTTCGGCCAGATCCACATCATCAAGCGCGATGCGGACGACGACGGCCGCGTGATCGGCGAGAACTGGCATGCCGACAGCACCTACTTCGAGCGCCCGCCGGCAGCAGTGGTCATGCGTGCCGTGACGGTGCCGGAATTCGGCGGCGACACCGGCTTCCTCAGCATGTACGCGGCCTACGAGACGCTCTCGCCCAAACTGCGCGAGTTGCTGGACACGCTCAACGTGGTGCACAGCGCCACGCGCATCTACGGCTCGGCCTACCACGCGCAGAAGCGGAAATTCAGCGCCAACAATGCGAAGGTCGACCTCGACATCGAGGCCGGCGACCGCGAGACGATCCATCCGGCGGTCTGCACGCATCCGGGTTCGGGCCGGCGCTTCCTGTTCGTCAACCAGGTCTACGTGCAGCGCTTCGAAGGCATGACGGAGGCCGAGAGCCAGCCCTTGCTGCGCTTCCTGTACGAGCACTGCGCCCGCTTCGAGAACACCTGCCGCGTGCGCTGGCAGAAGGACCAGGTGCTGATCTGGGACAACCGCTGCGCGATGCACAAGGCCATACCGGACTACGTGGGCCGCGCACGCTACATGACGCGCACCACCATCGCCGGCGAACGTCCGCGCTGACGCCAACGCAACGCACACAACGATTACCCACACCCACAAGGAGACCGACTTGAAACCCCACCTGTTCCGCCGAACCTTCGCCGCCACCGTCGCCGCCGTGCTGATGTCGGCCGGCCTGATGGCCAGCAGCCCATCGCTCGCACAGTCCGAACCCAAGCTCGTCACGGTCAACGCCGGCTTCGTGCCGGTGACCGACGTGGCCGCCCTCTACCTCGGCGAGGAGGTCGGCATCTTCAAGAAGCATGGCCTGCAGCTGAAGGCCAACGTGGCATCCACGGGCGGTGTGCCCGCGGTGATGAGCGGCGAATATCACTTCGCCTTCACCGCGCTGGTGAACATCCTGCAGGCGCGCGACAAGGGCCTGCCGCTGAAGATCATCGCCGCGGGCTCCAGCTCCACCGGCGTGGCCGGCGCCGACGTGACCATGATCCACGCCGGCCCGAAGAGCGGCATCAAGTCGGCCAAGGACCTGGAAGGCAAGACCGTCAGCGTGAACGCGCTCAACGGCCTGCTGCAGATGCTGGGCAAGGCGGCGGTCAAGGCCGACGGCGGCGACCCGAACAAGGTGCGCTTCATCGAACTGGGCTTTGCGGAGGCGTTGGCCGCGCTGCAGGCCGGCAAGACCGACGCGATGGTCGGCGCCGAGCCCTTCGGCACCGCGGCCATTGCCGCGGGCTTTCCGCCGATCGCATCGCCCTACCAGTCGATGTCGCCCAAGAGCATGCTGACCTCGGGCTACTTCACGAGCGAGCAGCAGATCAAGGCCAATCCTGAACTCTTCAAGAACCTGCGCGCCGCCATCAACGAGTCGCTCGAGTACGCACAGAAGAACCCGGACGCGGTCCGCAAGCAACTGCCCAAGTTCACCAAGCTCGGCCCCGATGTCGCCGCCAAGCTGATCCTGCCGAACTACCTGACCGCGATCCCGCGCGAGTCGGTGGAGATGTTCTCCCGCACTGGCAACGAGTTCGGCATGCTGAGCAAGCCCGCCGTGTACGACGAAGTCGTCTGGACCGAGGGCAAGTGACCGTGTCGGCGAGCCATGGTTCTCTGGGCAAGGCGCGGACAGCGCCGGCCGCGCCCCTGCTCGATGCCGGGGCCGTCGTCCGCTGGCTCGGCGGCGCCGCCGGTGTGCTGGTGCTGGCCGCGCTGTGGGAATTCGCGCCCCGGCTCGGCCTGGTCTACCGCGACTTCTTCCCGCCGCTGTCGGCGGTGCTGACGCAACTCGCGACGCTCGCCGCAACGGCCGAGTTCTGGGGCTACGTGCTGAGCACCGCGCGCACCTGGGTGCTCGGCCTGGCCATCGCCACGGCGAGCGGCGTGGCTGCGGGCCTGGCGATCGGCCTGATCCCGGGGGCGCGTACCTACACGCACTCGACCATCGAGTTCCTGAGGCCAATCCCGTCGGTGGCGCTGATTCCCGGCGTCATCCTGCTGTTCGGTTCGCGCTACCAGTCCGGCGTCGTGCTGATTACCTATGCCGCGTTCTGGCAGGTCCTTCTGCAGATGCTCTACGGCCTGCAGGACATCGACTCGGTGGCGCGCGACACGGCGCGCTCGTTCCGCTTCAGCATCCGGGGCTTCGTGCGGCACGTCGCGTGGCCCACGCTGCTGCCCTTCCTGTTCACCGGCGTGCGGCTGGCCGCGGCGATGGCGCTGGTGCTCGCAGTGACGGCGGAGATGGTGATCGGCAGCCAGGGACTGGGCCGCGGCATCGTCGTGGCGCAAACCTCGAACGCGATCGCCGAAGCCTATGCCTACGTGCTGGTGGCCGGCCTGATGGGCGTGGCCATCAACGTGGCGGCACGCGCGGCCGAGAAGCGGCTGCTGCGCTGGCACCCCAGCGTGCGCAGCGCGGGAGGCAGCCGATGATCGCCTCGTTGCT
>CAIQMJ010000854.1 GCA_903872875.1 uncultured Variovorax sp. | reverse complement strand
CGGCTTCGGCCGTCACGGCCGTACCGGCCACGTACGCGAGGTCGGGGTGGCCCTGCAACACATCCTCCACCAGCTTCGACTGGGCTTCCTTGCCCGTGTCGCCGTACTTCGGATCCAGCACGACGACGGCGCTGCCCTTGACCGCGTCCATGAAGCCCTTGTTCGCCGCCTCGACCCACCCGGCGCCGGCCGGTCCAGGGAACCAGCCGACCTTCACGGCGGGTGAGCCTGCGGGGTGTTTCCTGGCCAGGTATTCGCCGGTCGACTGACCCATCGTGTAGAACGACACGAGCGACTTGGCGGACACGTCCGGCGAATTGATGCCGTTGACCAGGTCGATCACCGGGATCTTCTTGGCCGCGACGGTCTTGAGCACATTGTTGAGCCCGTCGCCGGAGATCGCACCGATCACCACCGCGTTGGCGCCGCGCGCCACGCAGTCCTCGATCTGCGACACCTGCTTGGCGAGGTTGGTGTAGCCGCCGGCATCGACCACCTGCAGCTTCACGCCCTGGCGCTTGGCTTCTTCGATGACGCCGTAGTCCACGCCAAGCCAGTACGCATCCTTCATGTGCGGGAAGGAGACGCAGATGTCCCACTTCTTCGAGGCCTTCGCGACCGGGGTGTAGTCGATCGGGGATTTCTGGCCGTCGGCTGCGAAGGCCGGCACGGTGGACTCGGCCTTGTAGGGAAACCAATCGGCGGCCGAGGCGGCGCCATGCCAGAGAAAGCCCGCGGCCAGCGAGCCGACGATCAGGGAAACGCGCAGGGGAAGACTGTTCACGATGAACTCCGGAGGTAGTTGAGAACGGGGAAGAAAGAAAAACCGTGGCCGGCGCTCAGGGCGCCAACGCGGCGCGCAGCCGGTTCAAGCGTCGATGTCGCTCGGCGCGCGCGGCCAGTGCCTGGGCCATGTCGACCTCGACGAAGCGGGCCTTGTGGTTCGGCTGCATCTGGGCGATCAGGTCCATGTCGGCGCTGATCACCGTGCCGACCATGGCGTAGCCGCCACCAGACACCGCATCGCGGTGCAGGATGATCGGCTCGCGTCCGCCGGGCACCTGGATCGAGCCGTAGGGGTAGCCCGCGTCGACGATGTTCGATGGATCGGCGCCGGCACCGAACGGTGGCGTGCGTTCGCGAAACTGCAGCGGCGTGCCGTTCTTGTAGCGATAGCCGATGCGGTCCGCCTCGGATCCGACGGTCCATGTGTCGGCGAAGAAGGTCCCGGCCGACGACTCCTGCAGCCGGTGGAAATAGA
This sequence comes from uncultured Variovorax sp., assembly GCA_903872875.1. Lineage (GTDB taxonomy): Bacteria > Pseudomonadota > Gammaproteobacteria > Burkholderiales > Burkholderiaceae_C > Variovorax. The sequence continues at coordinate 809 of CAIQMJ010000854.1, read as the reverse complement.
TCCCCGGCAGCACGCGCAGCTGCACCTCCTTGGTCAGCGTCGGCAGAAGGTCCGCCGCCACCTGCCGTCCGGGACGTGCGCCCGCGCCGGGCGTACCGATCGGGAGCCTGTCGCCCGCCTGCAGCTTGCGGCCCGCGAAGCCGCCGAAGGCGCCCAGGCCATAGGTCGAGCGGCTGCCCAGCACGACAGGCACGTCGATGCCGCCGGCGACCGCGATGCACATGCGTGCACCGAGCTTCATGAAATCGAAGCTCAGCGTGTCGCCGGCCTGGACCGCGAACGATGCGTTGCGCGGCGCTTCCGCGCCGTTGAGCTTGACCCGGGCGTCGGCTCCGGTGACCGCGATCAGAGCCGGCGCGTCGAACACCAGCTCCGGTCCGAGCCGCGTCGACTCGATCACCGCGGCACCCTCGTCGTTGCCGACCAGCAGATTCGCCAGCAGCAGGCTCTGCTGGTCCAGCGCGCCGGACAGCGGGATGCCGAGGTGGTAGTAGCCGGGCCGGCCGGCGTCCTGGATGCTGGTGGCCAGCCCGGGCTTGCGTACCTCAATCGCCATGGAGCACCTTCAGCAGTTGTTGGTTGTAGCCGTCCGGATCGGCCAGGAATTCCTTGAGGGAAAACGACACCGGCTCGATTCGCAGCGCGTAGCTGCCGGCGTCGACCTCGGCGATCTGCCGGTCGTACTCGGCGCGGTCGATCGGCTTCCACTTCACGATGTCGCCGGGCCGGAAGAAGACCATCAGCTCCTTCAGGTACGACAGTCGCTGCGCCGGATCGAAGATCGGCGCGGGCGTGACGCCGAACATCTG
>CAIQMJ010000853.1 GCA_903872875.1 uncultured Variovorax sp. | reverse complement strand
TGCCGTTCATGTAGCGGCCCACGAAGCTGCGCGTGCGCGGGTTCTGCGGCCGTTCGAAGATGTCGGCGGCGCTGCCCTCCTCGGCCACCACGCCGCCGTCCATGAAGACCACGCGATCGGCCGCCGCATGCGCGAAGGCCATCTCGTGCGTCACGACCAGCATGGTCATGCCGCTGTCGCGCAGCGCACGCATCACGCGCAGCACCTCGTCGACCAGCTCGGGGTCGAGCGCGCTCGTGGGCTCGTCGAACAGCATCACCTTGGGCTTGAGCGCCACCGCGCGTGCAATGCCCACGCGCTGCTGCTGGCCGCCCGAGAGTTGCCCCGGAAAGGCATCGGCCTTCTCCGCCAGGCCGACCTGCGCCAGCGCGTCGCGCGCGATCTGCTCGGCCGCGGTCTTGCCATGCCCTTGCACGCGGCGCAGCGCGAGCGTGACGTTGCCCAGCGCGCTCAGGTGCGGGTACAGGTTGAAATGCTGGAACACCATGCCGACGCCCTGGCGCACGCGGTTCACGTCGACCCCCGGCCGCATGATGTCGAGCCCGTCGACCACGACCTGCCCGCCGCTCGGCTCCTCGAGCCGGTTGCAGCAGCGCAGCATCGTGCTCTTGCCCGAGCCGGACGGCCCGATCACGCACACCAGCTCGGCCGGCCGCACGCGCAGGTCCACGCCGCGCAGCACCTCTTGCGCGCCATAGGACTTGCGCAGGCCGACCAGTTCGAGGATGGGAGCGTTCATGGGCATTCAGATCAGGAGCACTTCGGCGTGACCGGGGTCGCGTCGTAGTTCTCGGTGCCCGGCACGCCATGGCCCGGTGCGACGGTCTTCTCGACGCTGCCGGCCGCGGGCTCGATGCCATACCACTTGGTCGCCAGCCTGGCGATGGTGCCGTCGAGCTTCATGCACTTGAGCGCGTTCGACACCAGGTCGCGGCCCGCCTTGTCGTTCAGGCGGAACGGAATGGCCCAGACCAGGCCGGTCTTGACGGTGTAGCCGGTCTGGAGCGCGGCGTTCTGCTTGGCGGCCCAGCCAGCCACGGTGTTGCCGGCGAGGTTGTAGTCCGCGCGGCTCGACATCACGGCCTGGATCGCGTCGGCGTTGGTGCCGTACACGTCGTACTTGAAGCCGTATTTCTCGGCGTTGTCCTTGGCCCAGCCTTCGTAGTTGGAACCCTTGTTCACCGCCACGACCTTGCCCTTGAGCGCTTCGAGCGTCTCGAGCGCCGACGCATTCTTGCGGCCCAGGAAGGTGTAGTTGGTTTCGGTGTAGCCCTCGGTGAAGAGCAGCGTCTTGGCGCGCTCGGGCGTCACCGTCACGGGTGCGAGCAGGAAGTCGTACTTGCCGCTGTTCAGGCCGGGCACCAGGCCCGAGAACTCGGTCGCCTCGATGTCGAGCTTGCGTCCCAGGCGCCTTGCCAGCTCTTCACCGAGTTCGACGTTGAAGCCCTGCATGCCGCCACCGAGCTTGACCATCGCCTGGGGTGCGAAGGTCGGATCGAGCGCGGTTTTCAACGGCGCGGGCTGCTGCGCGGCGGCGCCGAACACGGCACCCAGCGCAAGCGTCAGCGCAGCGGCGCGGGAGATGGAGAGGGAAGAGGACGACATGGGTTCAGCTCCTGAAAGAGAAAGCGACGGTGAAACAAGCCAGGGAAGGAAAGCGGAAATCGTTGGCGATCAGGCGGCACGCTCCAGCCCGACCAGCGCGCTGAAGGGACCACGCTCGCCCACAGTCGGCGCGCGTGCGTCCAGGGGCTTGGACGGACCGCGCGCGATGTAGAGACCGGAGCCGCGCTCGGCATGCAGCGCGCCCGCGCGCACCACCGGACGGCCACGGCTGAACACATCCTCGGGCCAGCCCGTGAGCTGCATGCCTTCATAGGGCGTGTAGCCGACGTTGTCGTGCAGCATCGCGGCGCTGACTGCGACTTCGCGCGCCGGGTTCCAGATGGCGATGTCGGCATCGGCGCCCAGCGCGATCGCGCCCTTGCGCGGCGCCAGGCCGTACATGTGCGCATGGTTGGTGGAGGTCAGCGCGACGAACTGCTCGACCGACATCCGGCCCTTCATCACGCCTTCGGAGAACAGCAGCGGCAGCCGCAGCTCGATGCCCGGAACGCCGTTGGCCATTTCCTTGAAGGTGGTGGCGTCGCCCTTGGGCAGCTTGCCCGACGCATCGAAGCGATAGGGCGCATGGTCGGACGAATACACGCCCAGCGTGCCGTCGAGCAGCCCGGCCCAGACGGCCTCCTGCGAGGCCTTGTCGCGCGGCGGCGGGCTGCAGCAGAACTTGGCGCCTTCGACGCCCGGCAGGTCGGCGTCCGACGCCTCGAGGAACAGGTACTGCGGGCAGCTCTCGGCATGCACCTGCGCGCCCAGCCGACGCGCCTGGCGGATCACCTCGACCGTCTCGGCGCCCGCCACGTGGACGATCAGCACCGGCACGTCGACCAGGCGCGACAGCAGGATCGCGCGGTTCGTCGCCTCGGTTTCGGCCAGGGGGTCGTGCGCCACGCCGTGGAACCGGGGCGCCACGTGGCCGCGCTCCAGCAGGCGGTGCGCGATCCAGCGGATCATGTCGTGGTTCTCGGCATGCACCATCACCATCGCGCCCTCGCGGCCTGCGGTGGCCATGACGTCGAGCAGCGCATGGTCGTCCAGCCGCAGCCGGTCGTAGGTCATGTAGACCTTCAGCGAGGTGATGCCGCCGCGGATCGCCGCCGGCAGGTGCACCGTCAGCGCCTCTTCATCGGGCCGCGTGAGGATCAGGTGAAAACCGTAGTCGATCACCGCCTTCTCGCGCGCCAGCCTGGCATAGGCGTCGATCACGTCGGGGATGCTGTCCTCGCGATGCTGCGCTGCAAAAGACAGGATGGTGGTCGTGCCGCCGAAGGCCGCCGACACCGTGCCGGAATAGAAGTCGTCGGCACACATCACGCCCATGCCCGAGAGCTGCTCGATGTGGCAATGGCTGTCGATGCCGCCAGGCAGCACCCAGCGACCGGTCGCGTCCACGTCCTCGCGGCCGGGCGGCAGGCCGGGCGCGATGGCGGCGATGCGGCCGTCGCGCACGCCCACGTCGGCGTCGATGCTGCCGTCGGCATTGCAGACGCGGCCGCCGCGGATCGTGAGGTCGAAGGATGTGGACATGGTCGGTTCGCTCAAAAGGTGCTCAGAACGTGCCGGGGTAGATGCCGCCGTCCATCAGCAGGTTCTGCCCCGTGATGAAGCCGGCCTGCGCGCTGCACAGGTAGGCGCAGGCGTCGCCGAACTCGGCCGGGTCGCCCAGCCGCCTGGCGGGGTTGGCGGCGCGGCGCGCGTCCAGCTCCTGCTCGATCGTGCGGCCGCTTTTCTGCGCCCACTTGCTGGCCGTCTCGACCAGGCGATCGGTCTCGAACGGGCCGGGCAGCAGGTTGTTGATGGTGACGTTGCGCGCCACGGTCGTGCGGGCCAGTCCGGCGACGAAACCGGTCAGGCCGGAGCGTGCGCCGTTGGACAGGCCCAGGATGTCGATCGGCGCCTTCACCGCGCCCGAGGTGATGTTGACGATCCGGCCGAAGCCGCGCGCCATCATGCCGTCCACCGTGGCCTTGATCAGTTCGATCGGCGTGAGCATGTTGGCGTCGATGGCGGCAAGCCAGGTGTCGCGGTTCCAGTCGCGGAAGTCGCCGGGCGGGGGACCGCTGGCGTTGTTCACCAGGATGTCCGGCGACGGGCAGACGGCCAGCACGGCCGCGCGGCCTTCGGGCGTCGTGATGTCGGCGGCGACCACGTTGACGCGCACGCCGGTCTCGGCGCGGATCGTTTCGGCGGTGGCCTCCAGCGTGGCGGCGGTGCGCGCCACCAGCGTGAGCTCGCAGCCCTCGCGCGCCAGCGACATCGCGCAGGCGCGGCCCAGGCCACGGCTCGATGCACAGACCAGCGCGTGGCGTCCTTCGATTCCGAGTTTCATGCGCGGGTCCTCAGGCGATGGCGAACACGCCACGGTGTTCCAGCGACAGGCCGACGCGGGCCACGGTGGCTTCGAGCTCGCGCGCGGTCAGCGCGTCGATGCGCATGCCGGGCGAACGGATCGCGCTGCTCGCGATCACGCCGCGCTTCTGGTAGGTGTACTTGCGCAGCGCCAGGCCGATCTTCGGCTGGAACTCGTAGCGGATCAGCGGGCAGTAGCGATCGAAGGTGGCGGCCGCACCGGCCAGGTCGCCGGCCGCGAACTGCGCATGGATGCGCACCAGGATCTCGGGGAAGGCGAAGCCGGTCATGGTGCCGACCGCGCCGCGCTGCAGCTCCTCCAGGAAGTACACGCCGCCGAGGCCCCCGAACACGCGCATCGAGCCCTGGGCCAGGTCGAGGATCTTCGAGATCTTCTGGCCGACCGGCGGCTCTTCCATCTTGATCATGCCGACGCCGCCTTCACGGCCCAGGCGCGCGACCAGCTCGGCGCTGATCTCGGTGCCGAAGGAATCGGGGAAGTCGTGGATCACGACCGGAATCGTCACGGCGCGTGCCAGCTCCTGGTAGTACGCGAACTGCTGCGCGTCGGACGCCTTGTCCATCGGCGCGGCGAACACTGCTTCCGCGCCCAGGGCCTCGGCCTCGCGGGCCTGCTCGATCGCACCGGCGATGCCGAGGGCCCGTACGCCCACCCACACCGGCACGCGGCCAGCCGCTTCCTTCACGAAGCTCGCGACGACCTGCGTGCGCTCGGCCTGCGACAGCTTGTGCGCCTCGCCCAGGAAGCCCAGGATCGCCAGGCCGGTGACGCCGGCCTCGATCTGGAACGCGACCAGCGAGGCGATGCTGGGCAGGTCGAGCGTGCCGTCTTCGGCGAAGGGCGTGGGGCAGATGGTGAACACGCCGCGGGCCTTGGCCAGCGGGTCGGTGGTGGAGGTGGCGATCGAAGTCATGCAGTGGTCTCTCTGTGGCCGTGCGAGTGCGCGGCGTTGGAGAAATTATTCGGGCGCGGCCACGCGGTGTC
>CAIQMJ010000852.1 GCA_903872875.1 uncultured Variovorax sp. | reverse complement strand
GCGCCACGCCCGCCCTGCGTCACCGCGGGCCGCGTCGGCGCGAGCGTCTGCTCGCCGTCCAGGCCGAGCATCGCGCGCAGCTCGGCCATCGACTGCGGGCGCGCATCCGGCCGCACGCCCAGGCCGGCGTCGATCGCGGCCAGCAGGCGCGGGCTGTAGCGCTGCCGCAGGATCTCGTTGCCCGACAGCGGCACATAGCTGTCGGACAGCAGGCGCGCGACCGACGGCGGCGGCGCGCGGCCGCAGACCGCGACGTGCATCACCGCGGCCAGCGCGTAGACGTCGGTCCAGGCGCCCTGCACCATGTCCGGCATCTCGGCGTACTGCTCGATCGGCGCATAGCCCGGCTTCAGGATGACGGTGATCGCCTGCGTCTTGTCGGTGATCACGCGGCGCGCGGCGCCGAAGTCCAGCACCACCGGGCGCCCCGAGCCTTCGAGCAGGATGATGTTGTCGGGTGCGATGTCGCGGTGGTAGCAGTTGGCGTGGTGCATGACCGCCAGCGCCTGCGTCACGCCGTCCATGATGCGCATCAGCCAGGCTTCGTCCACCCCGCCGGGGATCCCCGCCAGTGCCTGGCGCAGCGTATCGCCGCGGTAGAAGGGCATCACCATGTAGGTCGTGCCGCGCTCCTGCCAGAAGCGGTAGACCTTGAGCAGCGACGCATGGTCGAACTGCGCCAGCAGCCGCGCCTCGTTGATGAAGCTGCGCATGCCGAGGTCGAAGGTCTCGCGATGCCGCTCCGACAGCGGCACCACGCTGCCGTCGGCCTGGCGGGTCGACAGCGCCGTCGGCAGGTATTCCTTGATCGCGACCACGCGTTCGAGCGTGTGGTCCCAGGCCTCGTACACCACGCCGAAGCCGCCCTGCCCGACCACACGCGTGATCTCGAATTCGGCGACCCGGCTGCCGATGGGCAGCAGGCCCGCCTCGTGCGCTTCACCACTGCCGGCCGATGGCGGAGCCCTGCCGGCACCGCTGGGCGCGAACATGCCGCCGCTGGCGATGACGGTGGCACCGTCGTCGGGCAGTGCGGTGGATGCGGATGCCGGTGCGGGTGTCGACGTGACCGGCGCCGGGCCGGTCGACGATGCACCGGTCACGACCTGCGTGCGCTCGTCGTCGCCATCGAAGCCGCCGCCGATGTCCTTGCCGTCGCTCATGTCTGCATCTCCGTCGGCGGTGCCTCGTCGCCGAAACCGAACAGCGCATCGAAGGCGGCGCCGTGCGGCAGGCCGGCCGTGGTCATGCGAGGTGCGTCGGCGTCCTCGGGCGCAATGAGCCACAAGGCCCGGCCGGGCGCTGCCAGTAGATATGCACTTTCCGCCGCCGCCTCGCCGGTGTCGGGCGCCGCCACGCCTTCGTCGAACAGCCGCTGCAGCAGCGCCTCGAAGCGCAGCGCGTCGAGGTCGTGCTCCAGCCCGTCGAGCGCAGCCTGTGTGGCGAGCGCCCACCATGGCAGCGGCGTGGGCGGCGCATCGTCGAACGCGATCGCGACCGTGAACGGAAAGTAGCGCCCCACGCCATCGACCGACGGCATCAGCACACCGAGCCAGCAGCGGTCGCCGGCCACGCCCGCACCCAGCACGAAGCACCACAGCGGCGCCTCCAGGTAGCGCGCGGTCCAGTCGGCATGGCGTTCGCGCAGCCGCATCAGGCCGTCGTGCAGCCAGTGGTCCCAGGTCTCGCGAAAGGCATCGGGCAACCGCCGGTGCGCGAAGTCGCCCATGCCGGGCAGCTTGCCGAACCACCCAGGCAGTGCGACGGCAACGGGCGCTGCGCTCACAAGCCCTCCGGGCATTGGAATTCGCGCAGCTCCTTCAACCGGATCGGGTGCTGCACGCTGTTGGTCGTGACCTCGAAGCGCGTCTTGCGCGCGCCGATCTGGAAGGTGATGAAGAACTTCTCGGGCGCATCGCCGGACTCCAGCTGGCCGTCGTCGAGCGCGCGGAACAGCGCCCACGGCCCGTCGACCGCCATGCCCGAACTGCCGCTGGTCGATGGCGGCGTGACCTGCACGCGCACCTGGTTGCTGCCCTTCGGCCCGGGCCACTGCACCGCCATCGGCACGACCGGCCCGTGCGCGTACTTCACCAGCTGGCCGTCGACGTCGAGGATGAACTGCGTGATGCCCGCGTCCATCTCGACCGGCTTGAAGTCCAGCCGCAGGCCGGGCGTGCGCCCGCCGCCACGGAAGAAGATGTCCTTGATGCGCGCCGCCCGCTCGAACTGCGCGAGCGCGGCCGGCGTGATGGCGCCCTGCTCGGCCACCGGCTTGTAGCGCCACGGCCGGGTGCTGGTGTCCACCAGCGCGGCCAGCCGCTTCTGAAAGAAGTCGTCCATCAGCCCGCCGGGGCCGAACATCTGGCCGAAGTCTTCCGGCAACACGTCGCGCGTGCTGGTGCCGACGAAGGGGTAGCGGCCGGCGATGGCGCGCGTGCAGAACTCGCTGACCGGCCGCAGGTCCTGGCTCAGGTTGCCGCGCTCGGCCACGCGCGCTTGCGTGGCGCCGCTGGTGCTCAGGTTCTCGACCATCGAGCGCACCGGCTCGGGCAGCCGGCCGGCGTCGGACTTGAGCTTGCCCGCCACGTCGCCGGGCGGCGGCGAGCTGCGCGCCTTGACCGCGGTGTCGACCGCGGTGAGGTAGACGTAGACCTCGTTGAAGAGCCGCAACGCATCGTCGAGCGGCGCGGGCGCACCGGGCGTGGGCGCGGTCACCAGCCGGCGCAGCGGCTCGAAGCGGTCGTCCACGATGCTCTCGATGCGCTTGCCCGGCGCCACCTGCGGCCGGGCCGGGTCGCCGCCGAACAGGTCTTCGAGGCCCTTGCGCGTGTTGCGCACGGTCTCGCTCGCCTTGCTGACCACGTCCTTCGCACCTTCGGCCGGGATCAGCGTGGTTTCCTTGACCACGGCACGCAGGAAGTTGGCCAGCGGCGAGCCCGCGCCGGACAGGATGCGCGCGGTCTCGATGTTCTTCTCGAGCCCGGTCGCGCGCACCAGCCGGATGTCGGACAGCAGCGCCTCCCAGACCTTCACGTACTCCTCGAGGTAGAGCCGGCGCACACGGTCGGTCAGCGCGCCGAGCTGCGCCACATCGCGCGCACGGTCGGCCACGCTGCGGTCCATGCCGAGCACCCACGGGTCTTCCTGCGCGAGCAGGCCGGTGACGGTGACGACCTCGGTCTGGAAGCGCTTGTGGTACCCGTCGTAGGTGAACATGCCCGGCACGCCGTCGGTCAGCGGCTTGCCGCTGATGCGCTCGAACACCAGCGGCCCCGACGGCCCGGCCGCGGTGGCGACGCTGAAGGCCGGAATGTCCTGGCCCAGCCGCTGGCGCTTGAGCCGGCTGAACACGCGCTGCTCCAGCGGATAGCTCGCCAGCACCGCGCGCACGCTGCGCACCAGGTTCTCGTCCATCTTGAGTGGCGAGCGCGGCGGGCCCTGCGCGATCAGCACGTCGAGTTGGTCTTCCAGCGCGCGCCGCTGGTCTTCCGGAATACCGCGGTCCAGGCTGCGCGACCAGTCGAGCGTGATCCAGGCCTTGAGCGCGTCGGCATCGAAGCGATCGGGCTGGTGCAGCATCAGGTAGCTCTTGAGCGCCTCGTAGGTGAACTCGAGGTTGTCCTTCTGTGCGCTGCGCAACTGGTCTTCCAGGCGCTTGGCGAGCTGCGGCAGGAAGGCGTCGTTCAGCGCGCGCTGGTGCGCAAGCATCGCGGCGGCATCGAGCTTGTCG
>CAIQMJ010000851.1 GCA_903872875.1 uncultured Variovorax sp. | reverse complement strand
CATCATTTCCTATATGCCGGTCGACGAGGCGCTCGATCCGCGCAACCTGCAGTCGGTCGGCCGGGCCGCGCTGATGACCGACATCGGCATCATGAACGGCGCCGGCGAGCTGCTCCCGCCGGGCGAAACCGGTGAGGTCGTGGTGCGCGGCGACCTGTTGATGTCGGGCTACTGGAAGCAGCCGGAGAAGACGGCAGAGGCGTTCCACGACGGCTGGCTGCGCACCGGCGACGGCGGCTACCTGGACGAGCGCGGCTACCTGTTCCTGAAGGACCGGGTGCGGGACATGATCATCACCGGCGGCTTCAACGTCTATCCGACCGACGTCGAAGATGCGCTCGGCAAGCACCCGGCCGTGTACGACTGCGCGGTGGTCGGCGTCGACGACGACAAGTGGGGCGAGGCCGTGCATGCGGCCGTGCAGCTGCGCCCCGGCCTGCGCGCCGGCGAAGCCGAACTCATCGCCTGGGTGCGTGGCCTGCTCGATCCGGTGAAGACACCCAAGGCGATCCATTTCTTCGATCCGCTGCCGCGTACCGCGAACGGCAAGGTGTCGAAGAAAGACGCGCGCCAGACCATCCTCGAACGCATGCAGGGAGAAACGGCATGAACGCATTGACCGACATCGCGGAACGCCATGTGCTCGTGACCGGCGGATCGTCCGGCATCGGGCTGGCCATCTGCCGCACGCTCACGGCCTCGGGCTGGCGCGTGCTGAATTTCGACATCCAGCCACCGCCCGAAGGTGCGCCCGGCGAGTTCCGCCGCGTCGACATGGGCGACACGGTGGCGCTCGGCGCCGCGCTGGCCGAGGCCTGCGCACAGCGGCCTTTGCTGGGCCTGGTCAACAACGTGGCGGCGATCCGGCCTGCGCCGATCGAGGACACCCGGCTCGCGGACTTCGACCTGCAGATGAACGTGACAACGCGCGCCGCGCTGCAGTGCGCGCAGGCCGTGCTGCCGGCGATGCGCGCGGCCGGCGTCGGCCGCATCGTCAACATCACCAGCCGCGCGGCGCTCGGCAAGGAACTGCGCAGCGGCTATGCGGCCGCCAAGGGCGCGCTGAATGCGTTGACGCGGACCTGGGCGCTCGAGCTCGCGCCGCAGGGCATCACGGTGAACGCCGTGGCACCCGGACCTATCGCCACCGAGGCGTTCAAGGCTGCCAACCCGGCCGACAGCCCGCGCACGCAACGCATCGCACAGGGCATCCCGGTGCAGCGCTTCGGCGAGCCGGCCGAGGTGGCGCACGCGGTGGATTGCTTCATGCACCCGATGGCCTCCTTCATCACCGGACAGGTGCTGTACGTGTGCGGCGGCATCACCGTCGGCCTGGCCGGTTGAGGACGAGGCAATGCCCATCCAGACCGACATCGGCTACACCACGCCCGACGCGATCTACGTGCGCGGCCGCAATCTGTCGACCGAAATTCTCGGCAAGTTCGACTTCGTCGACATGCTGTGGTTCGTGACCTTCGGCCGTCAGCCTGAGCTGCGCGAGAAGAACATGGTCAACCTGCTGCTCGTCACCGCGGCCGACCATGGGCTCACACCCAGCGCGATCACCACGCGGCTCACCTGGCTTGGCGCGCCTGAGTCGCTGCAGGGCGCGGTCGCAGCCGGCTTGCTTGGTGCGGGCAACAACTTTCTCGGCACGGTGCAGAACGTGAGCGAGATCCTGGTCCGCGAGGCCGCGCCGCTCGCCGCCGATGCGGACGACGCCGCGGTGCGTGCACGCGCAGCCGAGATGGTGCGCGACTTCCGCGCGCGCAGGCAGACCATCCCCGGCATCGGCCATCCGATTCACGTCGATGGCGATCCGCGCGTGCCGACGCTGATGGCGGTGTCGCGCGACAACGGCTACTTCGGCAAGCACTGGCGGCTGGCGCTCGCCGTCACCGACGTGCTGCGCGAGGACCATGGCCGCCATCTGCCGCTGAACGCCGCGGGCGCCAACGGCGCGGTGCTGGCGGACATGGGCCTCGATCCGCTGCTGGGTCGCGGCCTGGCGCTGATCGGTCGCGCTGCCGGCCTGGTTGCGCATGTGGTCGAGGAGCGCACGGCGCCCACCGGCCAGCAGATCTGGGACCTGGTGTTGCGGCAGGACGCGCGCAATACGTTGCCCCTCAGGAAAGCCTAGGGCCGCTCATCCGATGTATCTGTCTGCGCGCGCCGGACACGGCCGCCACTTCAGGATTGCGGCGTGATCCACTGGAGCAAGGTGCCGGATTCGCTGTATTGCCTGAATACGGCCAGGTAGCCGTCGAATCTGCTGGTGATCTCGTTCGCCCGATTTCCGTAGTGCTCGCTTTCGGCAATGAGAACGTCCAGCAGGGTCCGGCGGCCCAGGTGATACCACTGCTCAAAGAAGTCTCTGCGGACGCGATCGGTCTCCACCGTCAGGTTCCTGTATGAATCCGCACGGGCCAGCAGTTCCTTCGCATCGTGGTCCGCGGCCCGGACATTGAACTCCAGATCGAGCTGGGTCTGCTGTTGGGCCTCGCGTCCGGCCATGGCTCTTCGTCGGGCCGCCAGCTCGGCCGCATCCTGAGAGCCGCCGCGCGACAGGGGCCAGTTGATCGAAAGCGTTGTCTGCCAGGGTTGCCGATAGCCCAATGCATCCACGCCGGTAGACTTGCTGACAACCCAGTTCAGCTTCGGGTATCCGGCTGCGTGCAATGCGTCGGCCTGCCTATCTATGGAATCGGCTTCCGCCTGCGCTTGCAGAATCATCGGATTGAAAGGCAACTGGGCGATGAGCGAGTCAAGATCCGCTGGCTTCAATTGCCACTCCTTCTCCAGGGGACTGAGGGCAACGGTGGTACCGAGCAGTTTCCGCATCGTCAGCTCGAACTGCATCGCCCGCCCCTGCGAGGCGTCCTGGGCTGTCTCGGCCTGCAAGAGCCGCGTCCGGGCCTGTGTCAATTCGCTGGCACGCCCCCTGTCCTTGGCGGTGATTTCCTGCAGCATCCGGACCAGGGCCCGCATTCTGGACACATACTGCAAATTGACTTCGTTGATCAGTCGATTCTTGATGTATTCGCCTGCGTTCCTCAAGACCTCGTAGCCCAGCTTTGCCGAAGCCGACTCATACTTGTACCTGGCGGCCTGGACCAGCTTCTCCCTGCTATCAATCGTTTTCCCGATGTGGCCCCAGTCGTATATCGGTGTGGTTGCCGTCAGCGTGACTGCTCCCCGGTTGGGCGTGGTGTCGCGCGCGTTCTGTCCACCGGCGCGAAGTGCTGCAGTCTGTGTTCCGACATCGACCTGAGGCCAGCGCTGGCCGCGCGCCTCCTGCACGTCCTGTTGTGCGGCTTCCAAAGCCGCGCGCAATTGCCGCAGCTCGGGATTGGCGTCGACCGCCTGCTGGATCAGTCCGGAGAAAAGTAGCTTGAGTTCAGCCTCACCGAGGACAGGCAGTGCGGCAGCGGAATCGTAGCGGTCCAACCAGGGCGTGGCGGACTCGCTCGCCGCTCCAGGCGTACTTGCACTCGTTCCTCGGAGCGTTTCGCCTTGCGACGCGAGAACGTTTCTAATATTTGTGTCTACGCCTTCCGTGCGCCTCGTCGTCACGACATCCCCGCCACCGATCGCGCGGACACTTCGCGGCACTGACATGTCTGGCGCCTCCAGGCTGCCCGAATTTGCTTCAGGCGAAGCTCCGTTCGAGCCTGGTCTGAACGCCTCCGCCCAGCGCGCAAGGCGAAGTGAAGCAGTCGCCTCGCTTGCGTTCGAATCCGGGGAATCGAAGGCCGCAAGATCGCCTGCTGCAAGGGTCGCCGTTCCCCAGACCATCATGAGAATCTCGCAGATCGCATTGCGAAGCATCCGGCTTGAACGGGTGCGCCCCGCGCGCCGATCCGGCAGCCTGGCCCCACCTGATGAATGAAGATGCTTCATCTTTCCCTGAATGCCTCGCGTGCCTTGAAGATCGGCTTCAGGAGATACTCGAGAACGGTTTTTTCTCCCGTTCTGATTTCCATCGTTGCCGTCATTCCGGGGATGATCGGCAAGTGCTTTCCTTCCACATCGAGTGCATTCGAATCCGTAAGAACCTGAACACGGTAATAGGCGGAGTCCGGCCTGCCGGTACTGGCTTTCCCTTCGTCAGTCAATGTATCGGGGCTGATCAGCTTGACATGTCCCTTGAGTCCGCCATAGATCCCATAGTCGTAAGCCGAGATCTTCACCGTTGCAGGCAAGCCAGGGCGCAAGAAGGCAACGTCCGACGGCTTTACCTTTCCTTCGACAAGCAGCTTGTCCTCAAGAGGAATGATTTCCAGGATTTTTTCACCTGGTTGAATGACGCCGCCAATCGTATTGACCCGTACGTCCTTGATCGTGCCTCGCAGCGGCGCAGTCACCGTGGTGCGTTCGACGATATCGGCACGACCGACCAGATTCTCGGTGGTCTGCGATAGTTCGAGCTCCATCCGGGAGAGTTCTGAATTGGCATCCGCCTGGAACTTGTTGCGTCGCTCCACGATCTGCGACTGAAGCTCGTTGGCTTGTCGGCGCATGCGCAGCAATTCGACCTCGGACAGAAGTCCTCTCGCCGCGAGTGGCTCCGATAGGTCGATCTCCTTCATTATCAATGCGTAGCTTCGCTGCAACGAGTCAACGCTGTCGTCCAACGCACGTCGACGTGCATCGTAGGCAAGCGTTTCCTGGCGAACGACGTCAGCGTCTTGTTTGACATCATCGCCGAATGCAAGTGGCTGCCGGTAGGCCTCCGCACGAAGTCGTGCTATCGATGCTTTCAATCCGACGGACTTCGATAACGCTTCTCGATAGCTGGCTTGGGCCTTCGTCGGAGAAATCTTGAGAAGAATCTGGCCTTTTTCAACGACGTCCCCTTCGCGCACGTCGAGCGACGAAAGAATGCCACCTTCCAGGCTTTGGATGACTTGCTCCCGACTGACGGAGATGATTCGCGCGTCGCCCTGGGTAATCTCTTCCACCCTTGCGTAGTGAGCCCAGGTCGTGCCTGTCGCCAGAATGCACGCGACCAGATACAGGACGATCTTGGAGCCGGGCGTGGACTGAATGAGCAAAGACTGTTGCAGGTCGGCCATGTATTCGGCATCGTCTGGCCGGACCTGCATCTTCTTTGGGTTACGTGATGTCGATGCGTTCATTTTTCTCTCTCCGCAGCGTCAGGCGGAAGTGCCCGAATTGGCAACGAGTCTGGCGATGACCTGGCTCTTCGGACCATCCGCCACGATGAGGCCGTCGTCGACCACGATGATTCGATCCACCGCTTCAAGCATGGATATTCTGTGGGTGACGAGGATCAAGGTCTGATCGGCGGTCGCTTCGAGCAGGCGCCTCATGAACAGGCTCTCCGTCTGCGTATCCATTGCACTCGTGGGTTCATCGAGGAGAATCATCTTTGGGCGCATCAACAGACACCGTGCCAGTGCAACAAGCTGTCGCTGGCCACCCGACAATCCATCGCCCGTTTCACCGATTGGGAGATTGATGCCCAGTGGATGATTGGCGGCAACGGTGTCGAGTCCGCACAGTCGCAATACGTGCAGAAACTCATCAGGAGAAGCGTCGGGGCGCCCGATCATGATGTTCTGCCGCAGCGTGCCGTAGAACAATCGCGCATCCTGTCCGACATAGCCCACGGACCGGCGCCAATCGGCGGGGTCCAGTTGAGTGATGTCGATGCCCTCCGAGAAAATCTGCCCTGCGGTCGGCAGATAGAGACGAGACATGACGCGCAGAAGCGTCGACTTTCCGCTTCCGATCTTGCCGAGTATGGCGATACGCTCCCCCGGCTCTACCGTCAGGCTGACTCCTTTGAGGGCGGCGGGTGCGGGCTTGGTGGGGTCGCCCGGATATGAGAATGACACGTCCTTCAGCGTCAATTGACCACGCAGCAGTGGATTGGCGAGATAGTCGTGTCTGGGATCCCGATCGACGGGAAGCAGCATCAATCGATTGAGGGATTGCATTGCCGCCTTGGCCTGTTGAAAACGCACGGCGAGGCCGGCAACCTGACTCAAAGGCGCTGTCGCCCGAGATGCAAGCATGACGCAGGCAATCAATGCACCCTGCGTCAGCTTTCCTTCGCCGATCAGATAGACCCCGATCATGATCACGAGAACCGTCTGCGCTTGCTGCAGAAAGCCGATCAGGCCCAGCGCCAGGCTCGAAAGCTCCCGCGTCTTGAGCGATGTCGACGCCGCCATGGCACTGAACGTGTCCCAGCGGCGCTGCATGTATCCTTCGCCACTCACGGATTTCAGGGTTTCGAGTCCTTCGACAGATTCGATGAGCACTCCCTGCTTCAAGGAAGTCTCGCGCAGATTTTCCTTCATTGCTCTAGAGAGAGGCCATTGGAAGACGGCGCTGATTGCAATGACAATGGGGACAAGCAATGCGGGTACCCAGCCGAGCGGACCGCCGACTGCAAATGTCACACCGACGAAGAGGAAGACAAATGGCAGATCCGATATGGCGGACAGCGTTGCCGATGTAACGAAGTCGCGTACCGATTCGAATTCTCGCAACTGATTTGCGAATGCGCCTGGAGAGGCGGGCTTGTTCTCCATGCGAATTGCGAGCGCCTGTCGAAACAGCAGTGCACCAGTGACCAGATCTGCTTTCTTGCCGGCGACGTCAAGCAGATTGCTGCGCACCTGACGGGAGATCGTCTCGAAGACCATCGCAAGAATGACGCCAATCGCCAGGGACCATAGGGTGACGTATGCCTGATTTGGTACTACCCGGTCATAGACATTCATCGAGAAGAAGATGCTTGCCAGCGCGAGCACATTGATCAGCAGCGCAGCGAGTGCCGAGCTTCTGTAGTAACGCCGGTATTTCCAGAGAACGGATAAAAGCCAGTGTCCGGCCGGAAGCGGTGTTTCTTCGCCCGCCCGGGCATCTATCTTTGCACGGGGCTTGACGAGGATCGCATGTCCGGCGTACCACTTTTCCAGTTCGGCATGAGATATGTCGATGGGTTCATCGCCGCACTCCGGAAGAACGACCTGATACGTGGGCCCAGCATCCCTTTTTGCGGCACTTCCACCTTTTGATCCAGTATTGGAGAGTTCACGACGACCCAGGAGAATAGCGCCGCCCTTGTCCTGTCTGAGCAGGATGACCGGCATCAATACCATCGGCAGGAGCCGGACGTCGCGGCGAATCGTTGCACTGCTGAAGCCCGAGTTCTGCAGCGCAATGAGGGCGAGAGAGGGGTCCAGCCGGCCGTCTTTTGGAAGACCCGCAGACAGTGCATCGATGCTTCTGGGAGCGCCATATCGCTCGCAGATCCAGGCGACGCATTGGAGCAACGAATCGGTGGATGATCTCGAGTCGTCGAAGTATTCAGGTTCTGCGTGATGTGCGGCGCTGGAGATCGATCTTTTCATACAAAGTTTTTGACAATGCCGCTTGCGAGCCTGCATCGGCAGTCAATGGTTCTGGCTTGTGGTGCGGGGCCGAGATTGCTGCCTGACGGCGTTCTCGTGGTTCAAATGGTCTATTCATCGTTACGCTTGATCTCGCGTGATGCGAGATGCGCGCAATAGACCGTTGGTCGCGTGTCGCTGCGAGGCGCAATTGCTTCGGGAGTTTTATCGGATTCTTGCGTGATCTATGTCGCTAGCGCGGGGGCATGAAGTGCAGTCTGGCTTTGTGATTGTGCTGATACCAGCCGCTTCCTTGCCTGTGTATCCCTGGGAGATAACTCCGCCGTGATGAGAGCACGCTTGCACTGAGGTTGCGATGAGAAAGTCAGAATTGTCTAGATGTTTGTGACAAGCATTGATCCTCATCGATGTCGTCAGTGAGCCCGCAGTTGGCGCGCGATATCTGACCCATCGACTGGCCAATGGATGCCGCGGTCGCTCTATATCCCGCACGATGACGGGCTGTTGCGAGAGATTGGCGTCTGCGCTGCCAGAATCTGCCGCCCATGAGAAATACCGTTGCAATTCCGCCGAACGATCGGCGCGCGAGCCGGCCGCGCACCTTGCTGGCTTGCGGTGTCATCGCCGCTGTGCTGCTCACGCTGGTCATGCTGGGCCACGACGGCCGGCGAGTGGCCCAGCTCATGGCGCTGGCCGTACCGGTTCTGGCCTGGATGGTCTGGCCGGTGCGCAGCCCGTCTCTGAACCGGTTCCGCTTCGTG
>CAIQMJ010000850.1 GCA_903872875.1 uncultured Variovorax sp. | reverse complement strand
TGGTTCGTCCACTCGCCCTGCGGGTTGTGCGCGAAGGTGACGTCGTAGGCCGGGGCCAGCCGCCAGGGTTCGCCCTGCTTCAGCAGGAACGAGAAATTCTTGGAGTGGTCGTCGCAGTTGCGCGCCATGACGTTGAACGCCAGGCGCCGGAACGCCTGCTCGAAGTCTTCATAGGGAAGATCCAGGCCCTGCATCGCCTGGAAGAGCTGCGCGTAGGCGTTGGCACCTCTTTTCTTGTAGTCGATATGGTTCATCGCGCAGAGCGTCTGCATGTGGTGCCGCCCGCTGCCGCCGTACCGATCGAAGCGCTTCGTCATGAAGTGCGCCCGGCCGTTTTCCTCCAGGAGCCTGCAATCCGTCATGTCGATGCCTGCCGCCCTGGCCATGAGGTGGTAGGCGTACTCGATGCGCCCGTAGTCCTGGCTGGCCCCGAGTTCGTGGTCCGTCCCCATCCCGTCGAACTTCAGGAGCCAATGCTCGAAGCCGTCCGGGGCCTGCATCTGCCCGGCGACGATCTCGTTGGTGACGGGATTCCAGGCAATGACGGCCTTGGCACGCGCCCCTCCCGCGGAGGTGCCCACTTCGATGATGTTGCGCAGCGCGGCTTTCGTACCGGCTTCGTCCTCGAGGTTGCCGTGGACCGCTTCGCGGGCCGCTGCCACCAGGCTGCCGAGTTCGATCGCGGTGGGCTTCTGGGTACCGGGCCCGCGGGTGGGCTTGAAGGTCAATGCGCCCATCCCGCGGCTGCCCATGTACGCAAGGCGGTCGAGTGCGGTGATGCGCTCCTTCGGGATGCCTTTGTCGGCCATGTACCTGTCGATCAGCGCGTTGCCGAAGTCGTCCGGCAGTGCGTCGCTGAGCATCGCGGGCAGTCGCTTGTATGTGAGTTCAGGCAGGTCGGTGAACAGATAGGGTTCGCTGCCCAAGGGCATGACGAGGGGCGACGGTTCGATGCCGGTGGCCTGCGCCTTCTCCGTGTAGGCGAAGGCATAGAAGCCATAGGCGGGGTCCATGGACACCGCCCCGAGGAAGGTGCCCCACAGATGCACCTCCACCACGTTGACAGGCTTGTACGGCGAGCCTTTTGCCCGGGCTCTGGTCTGGGTCTTCCTGCTGCTTGCCATGTCCTGATTGCCTTATTCCTTGCGGGTGCGTGTCGTGCCCGCCTTGCCGCGAGCGCGGGTGCGCGGCCGGGCCTGCTGCGTCAGCGCCAAGGGGTTCACCGTGGCCACGGGCGCCACGGTGTTGAGCCACTCCTCCCGCCCGAGGGCCCGCACGACGCTCAGCAGCGTCCTGACCGTGGAGCCGCGGCCGTTCTCCAGGTTGCGCAGCGCCGTGATGCCCACCCCGGCCCGCTCGGCAAGCACTGTCTGCTGGATGTTCTTCGTGAGCCGGTACGTGCGAATGCGCTCGCCCAGTTCGCTCTCCAGCTCATCGGCGGTGCGGTTCATTGGTTATCTCCAACAAGAGATGGAATAGCATTGATAAACCGTATTTATCTTGGATAAAAGATGCTTTGGCACCGATTATACAAATATTGATACATCACGTTAAACGTTGAAAATGCATTTCTTATATTGGATTTCTGAAGTCAAGCAGTGCATTTGAAGTGCTTATGAAAAATAACTCGGCGTACTGTGGCGCATCGAGCGAACCAAAAAGCAGGAAAGCCGCTTCCCTCTCTGGAAAGCGGCTTTCTGGATGCCGATGGCCGTTCAGGGTCATCGGCTGATGGATCTCGGGGCTGCGCTGCCGGCGGCTCGCGCAGCGTCACATCGTCAC
>CAIQMJ010000849.1 GCA_903872875.1 uncultured Variovorax sp. | reverse complement strand
GGTTGATGCCCAAGGCCGAGCAGATCGCCAAGAGCGCGGGCGTCGTCGGTGCGACGGTGCGCATCGCCGGCACCGGCAACTCGATCGCCGATGCGGCGGCCGTGTCGAACGGCCGCATCACCGCGACCATCGCCGGCGGCCAGATCTCGAACCTGCTCGATGCCGCGAGCGGACTCAACGGCGGCAAGGTGATCAGGCTGCTCGCCGGCGGCGACCGAACCATCGACGTCAACTGCGGCGGCGTCGCGTTCGACATCAAGAAGGGCCTCGGCACGGCGTCGCTGTTCGTGATCGACACCGAGCAGACCCAGATCCTCGGCAGCGGCGGCTTCGACCTGCGCAACGAGCGCTTCGACCTGACCGTGGCGCCGAAGCCGAAGCAGATGGGCATTCTGTCGCTGCGCACGCCGGTGCGGCTCTACGGCACGTTCAAGAATCCGGACTTCCAGATCGACAAGGGGCCGCTGCTCGCGCGTGCCGGCGGCGCACTGGCGCTGGCTGTTGCCGCTCCGCTGGCAGCGTTGGTGCCGCTGATCGAAACCGGGCCGGGCGTTTCGACGAACTGCCCGGCCCTTCAACGCGAGGTCGGACCGGCCGCCAGGCAGGCCACGTCCCGCATCCGGGGCGCTCGGCCGGCACCCGCCGTGCGCTAGTTCGGGCGCTGCCGATCCCCTGCTCGAGCGAAGCGAAGTGCGTCAGCCGAAGCCGGCACCTCGCAAGCAAGGAGCGCCCGCACGCCTTGACGGGCATGTCTGCTTCTACTTGATCCCGAGGTACTTGCGCACTGCGTCCGTCGACGTGCCGGCTGCCGCCACCGCCGAGCGCAGCCTGGCCTCTGTCACCCCGAAGGCCTGGGTCCAGTAACGCAGTTCGTGCTGCTCGTTCACGTTGATGCGCGCTGCATCCTGCGGTCCGCGCTTGCTCAGATCGTCTGCCATCGGTGCTCTCCTTGAATGTGAAGGCAGCAGCATGCGAAGCCGTGCCAGCGGCCCGCGTCGGCGTGCCCTGAGTGCACCTGCGGGAAAAGCCGACAGCGTCCTGTTCGCCACGTCCTACGCCACGCGTTCCGCGGGCTTGTCCGACGCATGCAGCGCACCGGCGCGGCTACATTTTTGCGCCATGCCCAATTCCAACGCCGCAGCAGCTGCCGCCAGCCCCTACGCCGACATCTTCATCGGCTCCAGTGAGACCGCAGCGTTGATGCGCAGCCACGACTGGGCTTCCACGCCGCTTGGCACGCCCGACGGCTGGCCGGAGTCGCTCAAGGTGGCGCTGCGCATCCTGCTGACCTCGCGCTTCGAGATGTGGCTGGGCTGGGGGCCGGATGTCGCCTTCTTCTACAACGACGCCTACCGCCCCACGCTCGGCATCAAGCATCCGCAGGCGCTCGGCCGCCCGACACGCGACGTCTGGTCCGAGATCTGGGAGGACGTGCGCGGCCGCATCGCGGCGGTGTACGAACGCGGCGAGTCGACTTGGGACGTGGCGCTGATGCTGCTGGTGCAGCGCTCGGGCTATCCGGAGGAGACCTACCACACCTTCTCGTACAGCCCGCTGATCGGCGACAGTGGACGGATCGAAGGCATCTTCTGTGCGGTCTCCGAAGACACCGCACGCGTGATCAGCGAAAGACGCCTGCAGTTGCTGCGCGAGCTCGGCGCCGGGCTGGCGGCTGCGGACACCCGGCGGGCCGTGATCGCAACGGTACGCAACACCATGGCATTGGCCGAACGCGATCTGCCCTTCACGCTGATGTATCTGCTCGACGCGGCCGGAGATCCGCAACTGCACTGTGCCGTCGGCATCGCGCCCGATCATCCGCTCGCATCGGCGGCACGCTGGCAGCTGAACCGATTGAATGCGGGGGAAACGGCCTGGTCCGTGCCGCTGGATGTCCGGCTCGATGCGCCGATCGGCGCCTGGGACAAGCCGCCCCATGCGGCGCTGGTCGTCGCACTGCCGCCGCAAGGCACGGCGCGGACGGCGGGTTTCCTCGTGACCGGCGTCAACCCGTACCGCGCGCTCGACGAAGCGTTGACGAGCTTCGTGCAACTGCTGGCCGGGCAGATCGCGCCAAGCCTCGCGAATGCGGAAGCGCTCGAAGCCAGCACGGCGGAACGCGACCGGTTGCGCGACCTTTTCCGGCAGGCACC